>CAYSWE010000298.1:0-6334 GCA_964434515.1 uncultured Phycisphaerales bacterium
TGAAGCTCACGCGCGGACAGAAGCCGGAGTTCGTCACGTTCCGCCTCGTCCCCGGCGCAATCCTTGCTGGCACGGTGGTCGACAAGGTCACCAACGAGCCGATCAGCGGCGCCCGCGTCCGCCTCTACCTGCCACCGCTCGAGGGGCAGGCCGCGGCCAGTCCCAGTCCATTTGCGTTTTTCCGCCGCAACGGCGGCGGCGACAACGGCACGCTGGTGGATGACACTCGAACCAGCGCCAAGGGCACATTCCAGTTTGCTGCGTTTCGTCCTGGCAGCTTCCGCGTGACCGTCGCGGCGTCGGGCTACGTGCCGACGACCGTGCCACATGTAACGCTAAGGGCCGACCGTGAGACCACGTCGCTGCCCATCTCGGTCAGCGCCGGAGCCCGAATCTTCGGCAGCGTCAACAACGTCCCCGAGGCCGGCGGGACGGTCCGTCTTCGGCACACAAACGGCCGACGACTCACCGCACGGGTCGATTCCGACGGGCGCTATGAGGTCCGCGGCCTCGAGGCCGGCGGCTACTTCGTGACGTTCGAGAAAACAGGGAACACGAACGTCCGCAGACGCGGAGCAGCGTTCCTAGCCCGAGTGACGGGGAGCAAGCCGGACGTCTTCGTTGCGAAAGGCCAGAAGCAGCGCTTCGATATCGACGCCGGCGTGGACCCTCTGTGCACAGTCCGCGGCCAGGTGTTCCACAATGGCCGACCCGGCGAGGGTCTCGAAGTCTCGCTCTCGCTCAAGAGCACGGCGTCGTCCACCGGCCAAGGTGACGGGATGGGGTTCCTGCGCCGCATGTCGGGCCGCTTCCTACTCGACGGGATCGACAAGGACGGTGGCTACGCGATCGAGGGCGTGCCACCCGGGACCTACGACATCCAAATCAAGCGACAGAACCAACGCGGCCGCGGCGCCATCCTGGCCTCGCAACGCATCGTCTTGACGAAGGGGCAACGGTTCGAGCAGAGCTTTCAGCTTCGTACCGGCTCGCTATCCTTCGACGTCGCAGAACCTAGCGGCAAGCCCATCAACAAGGCTCGCCTGACGCTCGTGCTCGCAAGCCAAGCCGGGACCCGCAAGCCATCCGAGTGGAAAGATCTTCCCTCTCGGCGGCGAGTCAACATCCAAAAAGGCGCCGTGTCGGTGCCCGACCTTCCACTCGGCGCCTACCGATTCGCGGTGTCGGCCAAGGGCTTCGTCCAGAAAACGGGCGAGGTGTACGCCTCGGGCAGCGAGGTCGGCGCGGAAAGCGTGACCCTGCAGAAGGCCCCGGAAAAGCCGAAGGGAACGCAACCCAAGAAGAACGCCAGCGCGAACAAGAAAGCGAAAGCCGGTCGCTAGCGTGCCCGCCGATCTGCCGGGCCTTCGCTCGGCACCCGATAGTGCAAGTTCGAGACGATAGCGCCGACCACACGAGATCGGTATCGTCGGCGCACATGCCAACCGCGTCCGATCGCGTGCCGAAGGGCCCGACACTCTCCCTGCTCTTGGTGACGCTCATCCCGGCCGGCGTGGCTTTCGCCCTGCTGTACCGAACGCTCGCCGGCTCGTTCCTGTCGGACGACTTCCTCTGGAACACGTTTCTCGATCATACGAGTCACGAGACCAAGGTGGTCTGGAGCGAACTCTGGCGCGACTTCACGGGGCCTTGGCTCGGCGGCGAGATCGGTGTCTTCTATCGGCCGTTGTCGACGGCGAGCTTCGCGCTCGGCTTCGCGCTCGATGGTGACACTGCCCACGCTTTCCATGTCATCAACCTCGTTCACCACGTACTGTCGACGGTGTTCTGCGGCCTCTTGTGTGGACTGCTCTGCCCGGTGCGTCCGCGCCTGGCCGCGCTGGTGGGCGGCCTCCTCTTCGCCGTGCATCCGAGCGCGGTCGAGCCGGTCGCCTGGCCGTCGTCGGCGACCTCGACACTCGAGGTCACATTCCGGTTCGGCGCACTTGCTGCGTTCGCCTGGTTCCGCTCCACCGGACGCAAGACCGCGATCGTCCTGGCCTGGGTCGGCGCCGTGCTCGCGCTCCTCACCAAGGAATCTGCCCTCATCATTCCGCTCGCGGTGCTCGCGGTCGACGTGCTGCATCCGGCGCGCTCGCTGTTCTGGCCGACGCTGCGCCGCTTCGCGCCGTTCGCCGCGATCGCCGCGGCCTATATCGTCCTGCGCACCGTCCTGCCCGGATTCTGGCTGTCGACGGACAACGCCGCCGGACACTTCTTGGGCAGCCTGCCAGCGACGCTACCGACGAAGATCTGGGCTCTGTTCGTGCCATTCGGCATCGGCGGCGCGCCGTGGTGGCCCGGCGTCGCGGTCGTCGTTGCCCTCGGAGCGACGGCCTTCGCCACGCTGCGCGCGCGGTCGTTGCTCGCAACGTGCATTGTCCTCGCCTGGATCTTCGTGCAGTTCCTCCCAAGCTCGACCATGCTGATCGCGCCGAGCTACTTCGGCGCCCGGATGGTGTACGGCTCGGTGCCTCTACTGGCGCTGCTCGTTTGCATTCCGCTGTTCGGCCGCAAACCGACACCCAGCTTCGTCCGCAACGGAACGTGGATCGCCCTGCTGGCAATCGCCAGCTATGCATCCGTCGCTTGGCAACGCATGGACGACTACGACCGAGCGTTCGCGGATACGCGCAAGATCATCGCCGAGTTCGAGCGCCTGGGTCCGAGCGCCACACCGCGCATGCCTCTCGCCACACTGAGCTCTTGCCCGGAGAAGGATGGCATCCTGCGACACGCTCCCAGCGTCAGCTATGCGTTGGCCGAGCGCCCATTCGCCAACGCGAACTACCCAGTCACGGACATCAGCTTCGTGCTGTCGCCAGTCGACGCCTCGCATGTACTGTTCCGCGATGCCGAACCGATTCGCGCGATGGCGCGCTTCGGCGCCACGCTACTGTCGTGGGACGATGCGCACGGCAAGTTCGTGACCGAGCGCGTCCCACCCGCTCCCAAACACCTGACCGCGGACTCGCACACCAACAACACTTGGCGCTTCCGAGCGCCGGTCTCGCCATTCGCGATCGAGGCCGTGCGCATTCGGGTTCCGACAGGAACGACAGCCAAGAGTCTACGCTGGTTCACGGCCATCGACCTGCCGGCCAAGACGACGACGATCCGGCTCACTGGTGGAAACGAGCTGATCGACCTGACCCACGACCTAGGCTTCCTGACGCTGCGCATCCTCGGCAACGTGCAAGGCTTCGCCGTCGATGCGACTGGTCCCGTCGAACTCGAGTTCCTCACGCGACTGCCCCAGCTCCCCATCCCGAAACCACTGGGCGGAGCAACGCTCGCGGTCGAGGACCTGGTCGAGCGCATCGTCCCGCCGCAACAACGCGACGGCAGCGACCGCATGCGCATGGTTCTCTTGACGCCGGCGACTGGCCTGGCCATCCCAGTCAAGGACGGCCGCCTCGTGATCGGGCAAATGCCACGCGTCGAGCTGCACCGCATGCTGCGCATGGCGCGCCAGCGTTGGTGCTACTATTGGTTCGAGTCCAAGAGCAGCAAGCCGATGACCAGCGCATCGCGCAGCAAGGTCGACTGGTTCCGAATGACGCAACGGGAGCCCCGCCACCGCGAGCAGGCACACCTCGACGCGCACTAAACGCGCGGCCGCGCCCCGGGGCTATCCCGCCACCATCGCCAGCACCGCCTGCACGGCCTTCTCGATGCCCTCGGCGACGTCGCGGATCCCCGGGCCGAGCATGTAGGCCGGCGTCGAGACGATGCGTTGGTCACGGTCCACGACGAACTCCTTGGTCGGGCACGACTCGTGCGCACACCCCATGGCTTCGAGCTGCGCACCGGTCGCCTCGTCCGTGCCGATGGTGAGCCTCGGGTGATACTTGCCGAGCGCGCGCGCGACTACGGCCGGCGCGATGCAGATCGCGCCGATCGGCTTCTTGGCTTCGTGCATGGCGCGGAGCAACGCGGCGAGGTCGGGGAGAACGGTGCAATCAGCGCCGTCCTCCGCAAACGTCGAGAGCACCTTGGCTGCGCCGAATCCGCCGGGGAGGATCACGGCGTCGAGCTTCGCGGCGTCCGCCTGCGCGAGGTCTTCGATCTCGCCGCGGGCGATGCGGGCGGCCTCGGTCAGCGCATTGCGCCGTTCGCCGGTGGTGTTGCCACTGCGGTGATCGACGACGTCCAGTTCGACGTCGGGAGCGAAGCACCGCACGCTGGCACCGGCCCGATCGAGCGCCAGTAGGGTGCACACGGCTTCGTGAATCTCGCTCCCATCCTGGAAGCCGCACCCGGAGAGAATCACGCCGACTCGTGTCTTCATGGCCAATTTCCTTTCCTCGTCGTTGTTCCGTTGCGCCCTCGAACGCGCCAGACTGCCAGCACTGTTGGAGACCACCAGTCTATGAAACGTTCGCTCTTCCCTGCCGTCCTGATTCTCACGAGTTTAGCCCACGCGCAGCTCGACCCAAGCAAGCTCACGGCCCTCAAAGCGCGCGCCATCGGGCCCGCCGGAATGAGTGGCCGCGTTGCCGCCATCGCCGTCCTACCGACGAACCCGAACCTAGTCTACGTCGGCGCTGCGACCGGCGGCGTCTGGAAGTCGACCAACCGTGGCTTGACCTGGAAGCCGATCTTCGACGATCAGCCGGTGGCGTCGATCGGCGCGATCGCCGTGCACCCGCGGCGCCCCGAAGTCGTGTGGGTCGGCACCGGCGAGGGCAACGTGCGCAACAGCTCCTCGGTCGGCAACGGCGTCTACAAGTCCACCGACGGCGGCGCGACGTGGTCCCACCTCGGCTTGTCGGCCAGCGAACGCATCGACCGCATCATTCTCCATCCACAGGATCCCGATGTCGCCTGGGTCGCGGCGCTCGGCAAGGCATGGGGCGAGACCGCCGAACGCGGCGTCTACAAGACCACCAACGGCGGCCGCAGCTGGAGTCGCGTGCTCTACGTCGACGAACGCACCGGCGCATCCGACCTCGTGATCGATCCGCGCAACCCCGACAAGCTGTTCGCAACGATGTGGCAGTTTCGACGCTGGCCTTGGAGCTTTTCTTCGGGCGGGCCGGGGTCCGGGTTGTGGGTCAGCTATGACGGTGGCGACAGCTGGAAGCAACGCACCAGCAAGGACGGCCTGCCCAAAGGCGACCTCGGGCGCATGGCGGTTGCGATCGCGCGTTCCGATCCGAACATCGTCTACGTCCTGTGTGAGGCGAAAAAGAGCGCGCTGCTCCGCTCCACGGACGGCGGCCGCACGTTCCATTCGGTCAACAGCGACGCCAACATCGCATCGCGACCGTTCTACTACTGCAGGATCTTCGTCGACCCGCGCAACCCAAACAGGATCTACAACCTGCACAGCACGGTGACGGTCTCGAACGACGCTGGCAAGACGTTCCAGACCCTGGTGCCGTGGAAGACGGTGCATCCCGACCACCACGCGTTCTGGGTCCACCCCGAGAACCCCAACCTTCTGTTCGACGGCAACGACGGCGGCGTGGCGATCAGCAACGACCGCGGCAAGTCCTGGCGGTTCGTGCGCAACCTCGCACTCGCGCAGTTCTACCACGTTGCGATCGACGACGAGACGCCGTATCACATCTACGGCGGCCTGCAAGACAACGGTTCGTGGCGCGGGCCCAGCGACGTCTGGGAAAACGGCGGCATCCGCAACCATCACTGGCAAGAGCTGTTCTTTGGTGACGGCTTTGCGGCAATGCCCGACCCGCAAGACACGCGCATTGGCTATGCGATGAGCCAAGGTGGCCACCTCGGCCGCTGGAACCGGATCACCGGAGAACGCAAAGAGATCCGGCCGCCGGACCCAAAGGACGGCAAGTTGCGTTTCAACTGGAACGCGGCAATCGCGCTCGATCCCTTTGCGCCAAAGACCCTCTACTATGGCAGCCAGTTCGTACACAAGTCGAGCGATCGTGGCGACAGCTGGACCACGATCAGCCCGGACCTCACCACCAACAACGCCGCCTGGCAGAAGCAATCCGAGTCCGGCGGCCTGACGCTCGACGTGACCGACGCCGAGAACTTCACGACCATCCTGACGATCGCCCCAAGCCCGGTGCAGGCCGGCGTCCTGTGGGTCGGGACCGACGATGGGCGCGTGCACCTAACGCGCGACGGCGGCGCAAGCTGGACCAGCCTCGAGACGCGGATGGCGGGCCTGCCGGCATACACCTGGTGCCCGCACATCGAGGCGTCGAAGTTCGAAGCCGGGACGGCCTGGGCCTGCTTCGACAATCACCGCCGCTCGGATTGGACCACCTATCTCTACAGGACCAAGGACTTCGGGAAGACCTGGCAGCGGGTGGCGACGGGTGGCGTGCGTGGCTACGTCCACTGCATC
>CAYSWE010000299.1:0-6311 GCA_964434515.1 uncultured Phycisphaerales bacterium
CGGCTTCGCTTAGCGCGATCCCTACCTCCTCTTGGGTCTCGCGCAGCGCGCATGTGATCGCCGTCTCGTCGCCCTCGCGAGTTCCCCCCGGAAACGCCACTTGACCTGCGTGGTGGCGCAGGTCCCGCCGTCGCACAACGAACAGAAGGACGTCCTGAGCCCCATCGAAGCAGATTGGCGCCACGACGGCCGCCGCGCGCGTGCCCTCCGGGGTGTGCCACTTGGAGAACGGGGGATCGAGTCGCGCTCGCAGCTCCTCATTCGAAATACGCATCGGTCAGGGTTCCAGAGTCCGTGAACACCATCAAAGAATGCCCGACGATTGCCCGATAGAGGACAAGTGGGCTTGGCACCGAGGCCTCGCCCGGCGAGAATACGTTGCTCGTCATGAAACACATCTTCCCGATCCTCTGTCTACTCGCCATCGGCGGCTGTCGTGAGACCAACGATACGCCGGCGCCGTGGTTCCTGGGTCGATCGAGTTCGGGTGGCATCGAAAGCAAGGTCGTCATCGAGAGTTGGGCCACGCGTCGCGTCGAGTTCGTGCGCTCGCCCGTGGATGCGCGCCCGATCGCGATCGTCGTTCGAGACCTCGACGCGGCGATCACATCGCCCCGTAGCCGATGGTTGGCGACCGAGAGCGACCTGGCGCTGCGCATCGAGACCGATCGAATCGTGGCCGAGTCGCCGGCGTTTCCCGGCAAGCGCCGTGTGTTCACTGGCTCGCTCGAGATTACGGTGGCACCGGACAAAGCGACGCTCGTGCGCGTAGCCCCACGGGACGGGTCGTACCGCCTGTCGTTTTCGGCGGCCGGCAACCTCGTCGTTCGTGAGTCCGCACGCGGTGTTACGGTTTGGTCGGCTGCGCAGCCGCGCCCGATCATCTTCGAGTCCGGTTCGAGGATCAGCCCGCTCGCAGACAGCTACGAGGTGATCCGTGCCGGCCGCACCGTGCCATTGGCCCTCCCTCGAGCGGCGACTCCTGAGCAGCAGATGACTTTTGTTCCGGGGACGGGTTCGGTGCGCTTCTTCGATGCCTGGGGGCGAGTCAGTGCCGAGCTCCCATCGGCGGATCTCACGATCCAGAGTGGCCAGGGCGGATTGCTCGTTCACGGCAAGTTTCCGTCGGGGCTGCCTGGAGTGCTTGATGAGCCATTCCAGGTCTTTCTGCCGCTGCGCAGCCGGCACTTGTTGGTCATCAAGCAGCCGGGCCGCTTGGTTCTTCCCAGGACTGGCCGATAACGGGGTTTGACGCGCCCTGACCGAAGCGGGATCATGCTTCGCCAATTTTCCCCAGCGCCGCACAGCAAGCTATGGCTCCGACTCAAATCCGCAATCTCGCCATCATCGCCCACGTCGATCACGGCAAGACCACGCTCGTTGACGAGCTGCTCAAGCAGTCCGGGGCATTCCGCGTAAACCAAGAGGTCGAAGAGTGTTTCCTCGACTCGGACGACCTTGAGCGCGAGCGGGGCATCACGATCCTCGCCAAGAACACCGTCGTTCTGTGGAACGACGTCAAGATCAACATCATCGACACGCCGGGGCACGCCGACTTTGGCGGCGAAGTCGAGCGCGTCCTCTCGATGGCGGACGGAGCCATCCTGTTGGTCGATGCATTCGAAGGACCGATGCCACAGACCCGGTTTGTGCTCACCAAGGCATTCGAGAATGGCCTGGTTCCCATCCTGGTCGTCAACAAGGTCGATCGCCCGGATGCGCGCCCCAAAGAGGTGGTCAACGAGATCTTCGACCTGTTGATCGACTTGGGGGCGGACGACGGCATCCTCGACACGCCGGTACTGTTTGCGTCGGGTCGGGACGGATGGGCCTCGCGAGACGCTGACAGGAAGGGCAAGAACCTCGAGCCGCTGTTTGACACGATCATCGAGCACCTTCCAGCTCCCGATCAGGATAGCGAGGGCCCGCTGCAGTTCCGTGTTTCGACTCTCGATTACTCGGACTACGTGGGGCGCATCGCCATCGGACGCGTGCACCGCGGCAAGATCAGGCGACTCGCCCGCGTCATGCATGTCGATCGCAACGGCGTCCAGAAGGAGGAACTCGTGCGCGGTGTCTACCGCTTTGTGGGTATCACGCGCGAAGAGGCCGACGAAGTCGCTGCTGGCGACATCTGCGCCGTCTACGGCATCGAAGACCTCGGTATCGGCGACTCGTTGACCGACATCGAGACGATCGAGCCGCTCGAACCCATCGCAATCGACGAACCAACGATCTCGATGATCTTCAAGGTCAATGACTCGCCACTCGCCGGGCGCGAGGGGAAGTTTGTCACCTCGCGGCAGATCAAGGAGCGGTTCGAGCGCGAGCTGCGCTCCAACGTCGCGCTGCGAGTCGACCCGACCGGTTCACCCGATGCGTGGACGGTTTCTGGGCGAGGGGTCATGCACCTAGGTGTGCTGGCGGAGAACATGCGGCGGGAGGGTTTTGAGTTCGCGGTTGGACCGCCGCGCGTCATTCTGCGCGAAAAGGACGGCAAAACGCTCGAGCCCATTGAGCTGCTCGTGATCGATGCGCCGGAGGACTCCGTCGGCAGGATCATCGAGTTCCTTGGCCAGCGCAAGGCCGAGCTCGTCACCATGACCAGCAAGGGTGAGTACCGGCACTTGGAGTTCAAGATCCCGGCGCGCGGTCTGATCGGCACGCGCACGCGTATTCTCAATCTGTCGTCGGGTCGCGCGATCTCGCATCACAGTTTCCTCGAGTACAGCGAACACCGCGGCGAGCTCCAAGGACGCATGGCCGGAGTGCTGATTTCGGCAGCGACCGGACCAGGGACGAGCTACTCGATCGATCAGCTCCGCGACCGCGGCATCTTTTTTGTCGGCCCCCAAGCGGACGTGTATGAAGGCATGGTTGTTGGCGAGCACTGCAAGGACAACGACATCGTCGTCAATCTTTGCCGCGAAAAGAAGCTCAACAACATTCGCTCGGCGACCAAAGAGACCTTCACCAAGATGATCCCGCCGCGCATCATGAGTCTCGAAGAGGCGCTCGAGTACGTCGACGAAGACGAACTGGTGGAGGTGACGCCGAAGTCGATTCGCCTGCGCAAGGGGATGCTCAAGGAGAAGGATCGCAAGCGCAAGGAACGCGCAGCCGAGCGGGCATGAGCGGCAACGCGATGTTCGGGGTCGGTCGCAGCCTGATGCTACTTGGACTGCTCGTCGTCGGTTTTGGCCTGCTCTACGCACTCAAGACCGAGGCGCAAACCCCAGAGCGCAATCCACTGCCGCTGGAGCTGATCTTGGCAACCGCTGGCTTCCTCAGTTTCAGGATTGGCCGCTGGCTCGCCGCCAAGGGGCAAGAGAAGATCGACTCATAGTCCGCGCAGCAGCTCCGACGCACGAGCGCGCTGTGCCGCGGCCCCGTCAGCCGCAGCGAGCACGGACTCGAGGATCTGCCGCGCCACCACCTTGTCTCCCCGCCGGATCGCGCGCCGCGCAGCGTCCAGCCGATCGTCGACGAACAGGACGAGGTTCTTGTGCAAGCTTGCTAGCTCGCGCTTCATGGCGGGGTCAGCCCGGCGGAGGCCGTCACGCCACGCAGCCGCCGCGCGCTGCTTGTTCCCTTGGCGCCACAGGAGAGTCCCGAGGTTGAGCCAACTCGCCGCGAAGCTTGGGGCCAGCCGAGCCGCGCTCTCAAGGCAGAGAATCGCCGACGGAAGATCGCCGCGTGAGACGTACGCGGCACTCGCCAGCCGCTGCAGGTTGGCCGAGTCCGGCTGCACCCGGACATCGTGAAGCGCGATCGTGTCGGTGTTCTTCCACATGGAACTCCGGCGGAACGAATAGACCGCGTTGTGTGCGAGCCAAAGCAGGAGAACCACGCCGAGAGGCGCGGCCGAGATGTGACGTGTCTGCGGTGGGCCCTGATCGGCGTGAGCCCGCACCCGCTCTGCGCACCATGCCGCGAAGAGCGCGAGCCCGACGCTCGGCATATAGAGGAGGCGCTCGGCGAACACGGTTCCGATGGCGAAGGGGACGTTCGATGTGATAAAGGAGAACCCAAAGAACGACGCAATGGCGAGCGCCACGATGGGTCGGCGCCGCGCCGACAAGGCGGCGACGACAAGCAACGCAGCCAGGATGCTCGCGCTGGCAAGGAAGCGCGGATCGGTGATGGTCACGACTGGTGCGAAGACTGCCGGCCCGTAGTCCGCGGCCAGGCGAATCGGGAAGAGGACCTTCCCCAAGGCGAAGCCCAGGATGCTGATCGCCGTCAGCACACGTTGGGCGGTCGGCAGCAGGACCAGCGGATTGGCCGCCGCCGCGACTGCCGGCACCTCGCCGACGCCCTGCAACATGCGCCACCGCAAGAACAGAAACAGCGCGAGGCCGGGGAGCGAAACGAGCAAGGCGCGGACTGCCGCCCGCCACGGCGCGCGCCCATCGGCGGCGAGGCCGCGGGCGAGAACCGCGAGCGGCAGCATGGCGACCCAGGCGAGCGCACTCTCCTTGCAGCAGAATGCGAGGAAGCAGAGCACGGCGCTTGCGGCGTGCCGCCATGAGCGTGGTTGCTCGTGCATCAGCAAGAGCAGCGCCTGCAAGCCAAAGGCGAAGCCGAGGATCTCGGCGCGCCCGACGATGTTGGCCACCGCTTCTGTGTGCACCGCGTGCAGCCCGAACACGAGAGCGGCAACGAGCGACGCGAGCCGTTGCCGCGTGAGCGCGCATGCAAAGCGCCATACGAGCCAGGTGGTCCACACATGCAGGAGGACGTTGACGAGGTGTTGCGCGAACGCCGAGTCCACGACTTGTCCCAGCGTGACGTGAACGAGCGCAAAGCTCAGGACGGTCAGCGGGCGATAGAGGTTGCCGGCGGGATAGTAGCCGGCCCAGTAGTGGGATGAGAAATACGCACCAAGCGGCCGCAATCCCGCGACGAGCGGTCGCGGCATCCCCGAAGCATCGACGGGCTGCACGAGATGCGCATCATCGAACGGAAAGCCGTTGGCAAGCGTCGGCGCGTAGACAGCAAACGTAGCCGCCAGCGCGAGCCAGGTGACGAGCCGGGCGTGCCTCTCGAGCCATTCCACCAAATTGATCTGCCGGCGCTGGCGAGGTTAGCGAATGCCGACGCGCAGCGCTGGAGATGAAGACAGCGTCGACGACTTGCATCCGGCGTCGACGTGCAAGAACTGCACGGCCAGGCCAACTCCCGAGAGCTTCGTGTCGTTAGGAATCGGGATTGGCAGACGCACGGTCCCGAGTCGGTTGGTAGCCAGCGCTACCGGCCCGACGAACGTGGCGATGTTGAGCCAGATGTCGAGCCCGAGGACACGGGTCGCGGAAGCACTCGTCGTTGCGGCGACGAGCGCAACCGACGGGCTATTCGGTGCGCCACGCGTCGACGCCACGGCGAAGGCGGCATTGCCAACATCGGAGACCGACGTAACCGTACAGATCGAGTCGCCGCGGCATCCCTTGGTCGCCGTGCCTCTGGCGACGGCTCCGGGGATCTGCAGCACGGTGAGCTTGAGAGCGTTGGTGGCGTAGCCCGCCTTACCGACCCACTTGCCGTGGTTCTTGCCCGACGAGTCGCGTGCCGTTCGATTGAGGTTCCACGTGCTGACGCGTCCGGGAACACGACGCAGCTCGTACTTCATGGTCTGGGCAATCTCGGCGCCCGTGCGTGCGAATGGCCAGAGGCGCACCTCATCGATTCCGCCATTCCACGTCTCGATCGCGGTGCCATCGCCGCTGCCGATCTTGAGCGCGTTGCCGCGATCGACGATGCGACCGACGGCCCCTCTGCGCGAAGCCACGAGCTTGCCGTCGACATAGAGATTGGCAACGGCGCCGTCATACGTGCCCGCGACATGCTTCCACTTGCTGAACGTGCCGGTTGGAAAGCGCCACAGCACGTTGAGCGCGCCATTTTGGCCCAACACGTACCAACGCAGGTTGCGATTGGCGGTCCGCGCGGCATCGACGCGGAGAAGAAACGACTCCTGTCCGGCCGCCGGGTTTTGCCGGCAGATCGTTGGCCAGCGCCAACCGCTACCCAGCTTCTCGTCGTAGGTGACCCACGCTTCGAGCGTGATCCCGCCGCGCGGAATCAGCGACGCGTCATAGGTCACGTCGACGTAGTCGACGGAACCGTTCTTGAGTTGGACTCCCTGCTGGGCGCTGAGCCGCCCGGCGGCAAGCGGCAGCGCAACGAGCATGGCAAGCGGAAGACAAAACGAACGACGCGTAAGTCGGGGCTTCATGGTGAATCTCTGCGAGTTGGGACTACAAGATTGGACGGAGACGAAGCCGACAGGATACTCCATCGGCATGAACCTG
>CAYSWE010000300.1:0-6308 GCA_964434515.1 uncultured Phycisphaerales bacterium
AATGGCGCAAGGTGGACGAACGAACGGAACAACAGCGCCGCTTGATCGATCGGGTGCCGGGCGCCGAACACCTCGGCGTCGGTGCCGTAGGCGCGCTCGCGATCGAATCTGCCGAGCGCCGCCTCGAGGTTGGCTGCCGGCTCGTGCTCGGCAATGGGAAGCGTTTCCCAGGGTTCCGCGGTGCGCAGCGCCGGCCCAGCGAGCCCCGGGACATCGAGCGTCACAACGTGAAAGAGTTCCACGAGCCGCGCGCCATCGGGCGAGCACCCCTGCTCGGCGTGCTGCTCGACCCAATCGATGGCCCGCCGAAGCCCGCGAATCAACTCATACTCGGCCTGGTGCGGACAAAACCTCCCAGCCGTGCCGTTCAGCACCGCAGAGACATCGGCAATGGTCACGTTGACACCGCGACAACCAAGCGCACCGATGATCCAGCCGTAGTCCCGCGCCTCACGATGATCGAGTAGACTCTGACCTCTGAGCCCCCCTTCGAGCACACCTTGTGCGAGCAGAAGATCAAGCTGCGCGACCGGGGCCGGCTGCGAAAACGAAAGAGGCATGCGTAGTATGTCGGCCACTGCCCCGCCCCCGCTTTGCAGACATCCCCGAATCCCTGGAAAGACACGCACAAGATGACTGCTCCCAACGTCCCACCGCAAGCGCCGGTCCGCCGCAAGGCCAACTGGCTCACCTGGCTCAAACGGATCGGGATTGCCGCGATCTTGCTGATCGCGCTCATCGTGATTGCAATCCCCTATCTGGCGTCGTCGTCGTTCGTCAAGAACCGCGTGGTCCGGGAGATCGAATCCAAGCTTCATGCCAAGGTGAGCGTGGAGTCGGTCCAGTTCTCGTGGTTCAAGGGCATCGACCTCGTCGGCCTGCGCGTCGCCAACCCCCCGGGCTTCCCCGAGGGCGATGCGGTGCGGGTCGGCAGCATGCACGCCGACTGGTCCTGGAAGCGGCTGCTCGGCGGTGGCATCCAAGTGCGCGCCGTGGTGAGCGAGCCCGAACTCAACGTCGACGTCGATGAGCACGGCCGCATCAACCTCCAAGAGTTGACCCAGCAGCCAACGCCTGGCTCGGCCGACGACGACGCGCCGCCGAGCAGGTCGTCGGAGGGCGGTGCCAACCGACGCCAGAAGTCGTTCCAGGTGCAGCTCGCCTTCGCGCTCGAGCGCGGCCGCGTACGGATCGTCGATCGCCAGCGACACATCCAGCAGGAGCTGCGCGGCATCGAGGTTCGGGTCGGCAACGACGCAGCCGGCGCGCCTCTCGCGATTTCGTGCAACGCCAAGCTCGGAACACCCGGGGCCGCCGATACCGGGACCATCGACGTCACCGCGAAGGCCGACCTGAACGCCGCAATGCCGCTGGCGCAGTTTCGCTTCGAGACCTCGGGCGTCGATCTCGCGCACTACGAGGCTCTCGTCGCCGCCTATGTGCCCGAGCGCTTCGAGTCGTTCCGTGGTCGGATTGCCGGTAGCCTCAGCGCCAACTCAGAAAACGGCGCGCCGCGGCTCAAGCTCGCCGGCGATCTACGCATCGAGGATCTCGATGTGCGCGGCGGCCCGTTGCAACCAGGGCGCGGCTTCGTCGCCAAACGCTGGACGATTCGCCCGGCGGCGCAGATCGACCTCGACAAGAAGACCGGCTCGATCACGGGCACCGAGATCGACCTCGGCTTCGCCAAAATCACGGCCCTCGACGCCACGCGCACGCGAGCGCTGTTCGCCAACAACGCGACGCGCGCACCACTCGGCCTGCTGCTGACGATCGACCTGGCCAAGCTCGCCGAGCAACCGATCCTTCCCAAGGGCAAGTGGGCGGGGACCATCGAGACACAAGTTGGTGTCGTACTCGAAGACGATGGAACGATTCCGTTCGCGTCGCGCACCGAGGCCAAGGGACTCGTCGCCGAGGGCGCCATGCCGGAAGGCGCGCGGATTCCGCGGCTGATCAAGCTTCTGGCGAACGGACGCGTCTTGCGCGGTGAGTCGATGCAGCTCGATGGCAACTGGCTCATGACCAGCGACGGCATCGATGCGCATGGCAAGTTCGCCGTCGCCAACGCCTGGAGCGCAAACGTCGACGCGAAGCTCGACCCCACGGCCTCAAGCACTTGGCTGGCCCCGTGGCTCCCGACCGGCATGCAGCTCACCGGCGCAGCACAAGTCCTCGCCAAGGCCGGCGGCCCGCTCACCAAAGCCGCCTCCGGAAGCGACAAGAACGGCGGCCTGCTCGCGGCCGCGATGTCCGCAGAAGGGGAGATCCGCGCGCCGCGAGTGCAGTGGCTCGGCAACGACCTCGACGGCGCCATCCAGAAGTTCTCACTCGCAGGCGGTAAGTTCGCAGTGACGTCTCCGGGAGGCGCCAAGCTCAACGGTGGACCGCTGTCGTTCGGCTGCAATGTCGCCGGACTTCTGTCGAAAGCGCGCAAGCTCGATTTCTCGCTCGAGTGGGACGGCGGCAAAGCCGGTGGCGGGCTCACGCCGCTCTTGCAGTACGCCGTGCCGCTCTTGGCGGGTCTACCGACCGACGACATCACCAAGGTCGGCGGCATCCAGTTCGACTCCACGATCGGGTTCACGCTGAAGGGTGGCGGCCCGATGCCGGCCGAGGGCGGCTCCTGGCTCGAAGCCCTCGCCAAGTGGAACATGGACGGCAACCTGTCGCTCGCGAACGGATCGTTCTCCCCGAGCCAGGCGATGAATCGCCTGTTCAAGTTCTTCGAGAACAAGACGCGCATCCGCTTCGACAACATCAAGACCAAGGTCCACATCCAGGACGGCAAGGTCTGGACCCAAGGATTCCGCATGGGCGGCAAGGATGGCGTCCTGACGCTCAGCGGCAGCACGAGCCTTGCCGGCGCCCTCGACTTCAAGGTGGATTTCACCGACATCCTCGCCAAGCATCGCGATGGTCAGCGCATCCTGGCCGCGCTTGGCAAGCAGCGCGTCGCCCTCGACCTGGCCGGCTCGCTGTGGACGCCGTCGATCCACGTCCAAGACTTCGTCCAAAAGGCCGTCCAGGGTGCTCTCGAAAACGCTGCGGGCAATCTCTTGAAGGACCTGCAGAAGGGCAAGAATCCGGCAAAGGCCTTCAAGGACTTGCTGCGCGGCTTCGGCGGCAAGAAGAAGTAGCGACCGCGCTACTTCGACGCAGCCGCCGCGCGGCGCAACTCGCCGAGCCGGGCTTCGTGCTGCGCACTGTACGGGCCCGGCAAGAGCCCGCGTCGTTCGTCGGTGAAGAGCTGCGTCTGCACATCACGCGACAGATCGCGGCTGGGATCGGCAACCGAGCGGGCCACCTGTGTGACGAGCGCGGACGCTAGCGCGCCGACGAGGCTGCCACCGCCGGAGCCTCGTGCGATTCCATGCTGGCCGGACCAGAGCACGGCGCCGGTCTTGGCGTCGACAAGCCGGCCTGAGATCAGCACGGTCGTCGTCGACGACAAGATCTGATAGCGCGTGCCCCAGTCCGACACGGTTAGGTACAGCACCGCGTCCGGATCGAAGACCTCGCGCAACTTGGCCAGCGGAACGGCATGCATGTCCCGCGGTGTCGGCAGACCGTTCTCGCGCAGCATCGCATCGACGACGGCAACGGGAAAGACATAGAAACCGCGCTCGGCGATGGGGCGCGTGACCGTCGAGAGACAACCGTAGCTCGCCTGTGTCTCGACGCTGTCGTTGATCGGCGGCAACACAAGTATCGACCGCGGCGGATGCGCCAGCCACGCCGAGTAATCGAACGGCGGGGGAGACTTACAGCTCGCCGCAAGCATGACGAGCCCGCCGACGCCAATCGAAACCGCGCGGCTCATCGCGAAGTCTTCATGCGCGCAAGCATCCCACGGACGAACGTGGCGCTCTCGGGAAAGAGCTCCATCTCAGTCTCGAACGCCGCGGCCGCGGTGTCGTTCTGTCCGCGCATCGAGTAGAGCATGCCGAGTTGCGCGTGCAAGCCGGGCGGGATCCGACGATCCTCTTGCCGGGCGCGCTCAACCGTCTCCTTTAGACGATCGATCCAACCGTCCACGTCCACCTGTCCTGCGTGCGACGTGATGTCGGCGACGGCGTCCTCATAGGGCCCCCACTCGTACAGCGAAGGCGTCGAACAGGCGGCGATCCCGGCCAACACGACCAGCAGAGCGACACAGAGCGCAGATCGAACCAGAGTCAACGCTTGGTCTCGGGCGTCCATCGGCGTGACTCGATCTCGGCCACGAGCTTGTTGACGGCATCCATGACGGCGAGGTTCAGCACCTTGCCATTGAGCGTCGAGTCGTAGCCCGACGTCGACCCGGTGCCAAGGATCTCCCGACTCGAGAGGCTGAACTCGCCGGCTCCCTGGACGGAAGACACGACACGCGAGGTCCGCGCATCGATCACATTGAGCGAGACCTTGCTGTAGGCAACCTGCGTCTTGCCGCGACCAAGCACACCGAAGAGTTGCTTGTCACCGACCGACTTGCGTCCGAACTCCGTCACCTCGCCACTGACGAGATAGCGCGCACCCTGGATCTTGGTTTTCGCCCCCGAGTAGCCCGACTCCTGGCCCATCGCCTTGAGATTCTCGCGGTCGAACAAGTCGAAGCGCCCGGTCTGCGATAGGTGCGTCTTGAGAATCGTGCGGGCTTGGCTGCCGAGGCGATCGACTCCATCACTGAAGATACCCCGACGATACGGTGACGCATTGTTGAACTTGCCAATGGAGATCGCAGCCTTGGGCCCGCGGTAATCGGTCCGATAGCTCGCGACGCTCTTGGTCGCCACGGTCTTCGATTGTTCCGTAACCTGACACGCCGTCGCGGCGAACGCGACGCAGGCCAAACCAAGAAAGGATCGTGCGGTCTTGAACATGCCCCGACTATACCGCACCGTTGGCAAGCTACTGCCCGAGGAATCTCGCCGGCAACAGGATCCGCAGGCGTTCGATCGCCTCGGACGGAATCTGGTCGGGCGCCGTCATGATCGCGTGGTCGAGCGCGTGCTTGCAGGCGCAGGTCGCCCGTTCTGGCAAGCCTCGTGCGAGTTCGAGAATGACGCGCTTGGCGGTCGCAACATTGTCACGAATGACTTGGAGTACGGCCTCGACACTGACATCGTCCTCGGTTTCGTGCCAGCAGTCGTAGTCGGTGGCAAGCGCGAGCGTGGAGTAGCACATGCAGGCCTCGCGGGCGAGCTTGGCCTCCTGGAGGTTGGTCATACCAATGACAGAAACGTCCCAACTGCGATAGAGCAGCGATTCGGCGCGCGTCGAAAACTGCGGTCCTTCCATACAAACATAGGTGCCCCCCTTGTGCACGATGGCGCCAGCCTGGACGGCAGCAGCGTGGACGCGGTCGGCGTGCTCGGCGCAGATCGGATCGGCGAAGTGGACATGGCCAACGATCCCGTCGCCAAAGAACGTATCGACGCGATGCCGCGTCCGGTCGATGAACTGGTCGACCACCACGAGGTGCCCGGGAACGATCTCCTCGCGCATGCTGCCAACTGCGGACACGGCGAGAATGGCGTCGACACCGAGCTTCTTGAGCGCCCAGATGTTGGCACGGAACGGCAGCTCGCTGGGCATCAGCCGGTGGCCCCGACCGTGCCGGGGCAAAAAGACCAGTTCGGCGTCGCCGAGCTTGCCGGTCGTGAGCCGGTCGGAAGGCGCTCCGAACGGCGTCTCGACCGCGATCTCCTCCACGCCCTCGAGGCCCTCGATCTCGTAGAGGCCGCTGCCTCCGATGACACCCAGTTTCATCCGCTTCATGCGAGGACGCTAGTAGAAAGCGACGCGAGATACCACGGCTCAGCGGCTTCCCCTGCTATCGTGCCGCTCGTAGATCTTCGCGAGGCCGCTCTTCGGACGGCCCCTCCCCCGAAAACGGAACATCCAGACGAAAAGACGACGGAAAGACCATGTACGGCTCGACCCAGAAGCGCCTCCAAACAGAACTCGCCGAGCTTCGTGAAGCCGGCCTCTACAAAGAAGAGCGGATCCTGCAGGGACCGCAGGGGGCCGTCATCCGCGTGCCACAGGGCGAGGTCCTCAACTTCTGCGCAAACAACTACCTCGGCCTGTCGAACGACGAAACGCTCAAGACGGCGGCGAAAGGCGGCATCGACGAGTTCGGTTTCGGGTTGTCGTCCGTCCGCTTCATCTGCGGAACACAAACCGTGCACAAGGAACTCGAGCGCAAGGTCTCGGAGTTCCTGCAGACCGAAGACACCATTCTCTACACGTCGTGCTTCGACGCCAACGGCGGGCTGTTCGAGACGGTGCTCGGCAAGGACGACGCGATCATCTCGTACCAACTC
>CAYSWE010000301.1:0-678 GCA_964434515.1 uncultured Phycisphaerales bacterium
CACCCTGCAAAGCCGGAAAGCCTCGAGAAAACAGCTATCAAGTCGGTTGTCGCCAAACGCCGATAGGGCCGGCAATCGGCGTCGTTCTGCCCCCCGAAGCGAGCGATGCTGGACGCAACACCGCTCAAGAAGAGGCACATCGTGGCAAAGACGCACTGGGTTCTCGGGACGCTCCTCCTCGCCGGTTTCGCGGCATCGTGTAACAACACCGGCGGCGCGGCTTCTCCGCGGCTCAAGTCGGTGCCATTGCAGAAGGTCGGGGGCGGCACGACGTTTACGCTGGACGTTGCAAGTTTCGTCACCGATGACACGCAGACCGCGACCTATGCGGTGTTGAGTGGTGGCGGCTCGTTCAACGGTTCGGTCTACAGCCGCATGTTCCCGACGTTGGGGACCTATACGGTGACCTTCAAGGTTACGGATTTCCGCGGCAACGAGGCGAGTGGCAGCTTCGAAGTGCGCGTGACGTCAGCCGAGATTGCCTTGGTTCGCACCGGGACCGGTGCCAGCCTGCTCGACTTGCAGACGTCCAACTTCGTGGCTGCGCTGCAGGATGATGGCCGCGCCAAGGCGTTCAAGGTGGCGCTGGCCGACGGCAGCATGGTGTTCGAGGTGACGCAGAGCGGGCAGGCCGACCTCTGGCTCTATAACCCGAACCTGGCCGGGACCGACGTGTTT
>CAYSWE010000301.1:688-6298 GCA_964434515.1 uncultured Phycisphaerales bacterium
CGTGTTTGCCGGAGACTCGACGAAGCCCGAGACTTACGCGCTCAAGACGAGCAAGAACCTCGTGCTGTATTCCAAGGGCACGGCACCGGCGCGGTCGCTCCAGCTCTACAATCCGACCAGCAAGGGCACCCAACTCGTCTCGGCCGGTCTCTCGGGGCGTGACGAACGGAACCCCAAGATCTCGTCCTCGGACATGATCTACTTCGAGAGTGCCAGCGGCCCGAATGGTGACATCTGGGTTTGGGACGTCAGTCAGTCGAAGGCGACGGCGGTCAGCACCAATGCCAAGCCGGAGGAGATCGTTGCCGTGCTGCCCAACGGTGGTGCCGTGTTCCGTCGTCGCGGCGGGGCCAACGAGTGGGACCTGTTCTACTACGAGAAGTCGGTGGGTGTGCTCGAGATCGGTGCGGACCTATCGGCGGCGATCAACCTGGAGAGCAAGACGTACAAGGCGGCGGTGACGGGGTCGCGGGTTGTGTTTGAGACGACCAATGGCACCGGTGACGAGGACCTCTACGTGTGGAACCCCGCGGCTGCGACGACGCGCACGATTGCTTCCAGTGCCGTGGACGAGACCTATGTGGCGACCTCCGGCAGTGGCCGCATCGTCTATCGCATCTTTACTGGGCTCGCGCAATACGACCTGGCTTGGTTCGACGCAGTTGCAGGAAACGGTGGTGCGATCGCCAGCTCCACCGATACCGAGACCTACAACGGGACGCTGTCGAACGGGGACATCATCTACTCTCGCAACACCGGTGCTCAGGGGCTCGACCTCTATCACTGGGTGCAGGCCAATACCACCGGGACCGCGTTTCCGGGTGCAGCCGCGAGTGCGACCTCGCAGGTGTTTGCCAAGGTGCTCACCAACAACGACGTTGTCTACACGACGGGCACCGACTTGTTCCTTTACCGTCCGTCGAACCAGAACGTCACGTCGATCGTCACCGGCGCGGGCACCGAGACCCTCGCTGGCGAGACTTCGGGCGGAGACTTTGTGATCCAGCTTGTCAACGGTGCCAATACGCACCTGTGGCTCTGGGACAGCTCCGCCAACGCGGCCGTCGCGGTCAGCAACACGGCGGGGGTCGCCAGCTACCAGAACGCATCGTCGGCTGGTGTCATCCTCTTCGCGCGGACCGCGACGGGGCAGACGCAGTCCGAACTCTACACCTGGACGCCGGCTTCGTCGGCAACCGCGCAGGTGACGACCACGGCGGTGAACGACACGGTGGACTCGGTGTTCAAGGCCAAGACCCAGTAGCAGGACTGACGCACCTTTTCCGAGCCTCCGTGGAAAAGCCCCGGGCGGGCGGTGAGCTGCTACGCTGCTATGCGTGCCCCTGCCTGCTCATCGGAGACTCCGTCATGAAGTCCGCTGCTTCCACGTTTCTACTGGTTCTGCTCCCGGCGATGCTCTGTGCCGTGTTGCCGGCACAGTCCGTCTTGATCGCTGAGAAGCCCGCGGACCGGTTCGCTCGCGATCGGCTCGTTCGGCAGTTTGCCAAATCTCGCGTCAGCCTGCGGCTGGACGACGATGGGCCCAAGGTCCTGGCCGATCGCCTCAACCACCTCGCGGTTGGCGCCGCCAACTTCATCGTTCGGCCGCACGGTGGCGATAGCGATTTTGCTTCGCTCAAGTTTCGCCTGAAGCGCGTGTCGATTCTCAACGTCATGTCGATCGTTCAGGAGATGAGCGACATTCGCTTTGTCTACACGGCCGGAGTCGTGATGCTTGCGCACAAGGACGACATCAAGGAGCGCACGCAGCTGCGCATCTATGATGTGCGCATCGCGACGTTTCCGATTCGCGACTTCCCGGCGCCTCGGATCGGTCTTGGGCTCGGCAACAACGAGGACAGCAGCGAGGCGGAGAGCGAGAGCATCGGCACGAATACGCCGTCCGGACTCACGCTCGACAAGCTCGAAGAGATTCTGCGCACGCAGGTCTTCCCCGACTCTTGGGGCGGCGCGGCCTCGATGACGGCGACGAACGGGATCTTGGTGGTGCGACAGACCGAGCGCGGCCACGCGGCGATCCGCAGGCTACTGGCGCAACTCGGGGTGATCTCCATGCCGCCGCATTCGCGGCCGCGCCGCTTGGTGCGCAAGCGGTCACGGCCGCACAAGGCCGTGAAGAGCACGAAGAAGAAGAAGCGGCGCAAGGCGCGCAAGTAGCGCGACGTTATCCGAGCAAGGCCTCGAGTGCGCCGGTGTCGAGCACTGCCTCGAGGTGAGGCGCCGCGAAGATCTGTTCGAGAAAGTGTCGGCGCTGCGCGGCGTCTTGGAGGCCGAGTTCGTCGATGACGGCGAGTTCGGGGAAGCGCGCGAGCACGAGCGCGCCGAACATCCCTGGGCCCTGGCCGATGGGCGTCGTGGCCTCGGTTGTGGGAAACCGTTGGGTGTCGGTCAGACCGCAGGATGGTGAGCGGCTCTTCAGGACGAAGCCTCTCGCCGAAGCCAGTCCGGCGAGGAACCCATCCGCGAACGTCTGCATGGCGTCGGTCAAGTCGCGGGCGGTCGATGGCTGAAGCAGCCGCGCGCCGCGCGTGTTCTCGACGATGCGAATCGGATCCCGTGGAGTTCCCAGTCCGATCGCCTCCTCCGGGCACACCGGGACGAACTCGACGAAGGGCGCGAGCGCCGCGAGAAACGGTTCGCTCAGCATGGCCCCGTCGTAGCGGCACGCGGCAAAGCCGAGGCAGCGACTGACGATGACGCGCGGCTTTGGGCGCGCGCAACTCATCGTCCGAGCACGCTGCACAGCGCGGCCTCGATCGTCGTGTGATCGAAGCGAAACTTCAAGTGCTCGAGCTTCGCGGGTTGCACGCGCGTTCCGGCGAGCAGCAGTTCGTCCGCCATGGCGCCGAGCGCGAGCCGCAGCAGCGTCGCTGGCGCCGGCAGCAGCGTCGGACGGTGCAGGGTGCGTCCAAGCGCCTTGGTGAACTCGCGGTTGGTGCATGCGCCGGGGGCGACGGCGTTGACCGGCCCGTCGAGACTTGGGTTGTCGATGCACTCGGCCAGGACGCGCGTCAGGTCCGCGAGCGTGATCCAGCTCATGAACTGATGGCCGTGTCCGAGTCGTCCGCCGAGACCGAGTCGGAACGGTAGCAACATGCGCTGCAGGGCTCCACCGTTCGGACTCAGCACGACACCGATGCGGCAACAAACGACGCGCGTGGCCGGCGATTGCGCTGCAAGGGCCGCTGCTTCCCACGCCGAACACAGGTCGGCGAGGAAGCCGGTGCCGGTGGCGGAAGCCTCGGTCAGCAGCTCCGCATCTCGATTGCCGTAGATGCCGATCGCCGACGCGGACACGAGCACGCGCGGCGGGGTTCGCGTGGCCGCCAGGCGGTCGACAAGGAGCTGCGTGCCTTGGACGCGGCTTGCGCGGATGCGCCCGCGCCGCGCTTCGTTCCACCGACCGTTGGCGATGCCTTCCCCGGCGAGGTGGACGACGGCGTCAAAACCCTCGAGTTCGCTGCCGTCCAGCACGCCTCGCTCGGGATCCCACTGCAGCGCGCCGTGGTGCTTGCTGCGCGAGAGCGCGACGACCTGGTCACCGCGGGCTTCGAGGCGTGTGCGCAAGGCGCTGCCGACGAGGCCGCTTGCTCCCGTGATGAGGACTCTCATGTCGGATCGAACTCCGCAAGAAACTGGTCGCGCCAATGGTAACTCGCCAGCAGCGCATCGTCGCGGCAACCGAGGATGCGCAGCGCGGCGTAGAGAGCTTCGATCGAGGCGAGGCCGGCGGGTGGGTTGGGGCTGAGACGAGCGACACGTGGATAGGCCGTGCGCAGGTCCCTGGGCAAGGACCGCGCGAGGAAGCGGCCTTCGACGGCGCGGCGCATGGCGGGTAGGTAGCGCCAAGTCGAGTCGAGCAGCAAGATGGAGTGGCCGGCGTCCGCTTGGGTCAGCGGTGGCGCATCGATCTCCAGCAGGATGTGGCCGTCCGATTCGATGGCGTCGCCTGGCCGCCATTTCAGAAACTCAAAGCGGTCGTCGCCGACCAAAGGCTGGAGGCTGCACTTCTTGAGGTTCTCGCGGAAGTGCCTGGCGATGCGAGCTTGTTTCACGATGGCGAGACGCTCGTTTGCAGAAGTTCGTGGACGGCGTCGCGCACGTCTTGGACGGGAATGGCGCGCACGCAGATCGGTGCATCGCAGCGGCGTCGCCCGCACGGCGTGCAGGTCGTGGGATAGCGCAGCACGATCGACTCCGGCAAGCGTGGTCCGTAGATCTCGGGGTCCTTGGGCCCAAACAGCGCGACCGCCGGTGTGCCGACGGCCTGCGTCATATGCAGCGGTCCAGAATCGGCGGCGACCGCGCACTGCGCGCCGCGGAAGACTTCGGTGAGCAGACTCAGGCCGTGCGTGGCGCCGTCGAACCAAGCGGTAGCGGGCCGACCCTCGTGGATGCGTTGCGCCAGTGGGACTTCGCCAGGACCGGTGCAGACGATGACGTTGAGCCCGTCGGCTTCGAGCGCCAGGGCGAGTCTGCGGAAGGACTCGACCGGCCAGCGCTTGAACTCGCCGAACGCGCTCGTGCCCGGTATGAGGCAGACGGTTGGCGTGGCTGGCCGAGCCAGGTTCGGGAACAGGGCGTGGGCGCGAGCCATTGCGCCGTGGTCGATGGGTAAGAGCGCGGCGTCGTTGGCCGGTCCGGCGGCGCGCAGCTCGGCGTGCGGCTTGGTCAGCTGCGCGATCAGCACCAACCCCTGCTCGGCGCGGTGGAGCTGCCGGCCGCCCAGCGAGACGCGCTCGCCTACGGCGAGCCAGGCCAGGTCGCGGGCCCGATCGCGGCCGAAGCCGATCTTTCGCTCGGCGCGCGCCAGCAGGACGTGCATGCCGCTCTTGGCGTTGCCGTGCAGGTCGAGCACCGCGTCATAGGACGTCTCGCGCACGTTCCGGACGTGACGCCAGAGTGTGCCGGCCAGCGAGAACCAGCGCCATGGCCGCGCGAGCTGGTGCAGGATCGTGCGGCGTGGATAGACCAACAAGCGATGAATCCACGGATGCCCCTCGAGGAGTCCGCTCGCACGGTCCTCGATCAGCCAGTCGACCACGGCCTCGGGCTCCGCGCGCCGGAGAGCGGCGAGGCTCTCGAGGGCGAACACGACGTCACCGAGGGCCGAGAGTCGCACGATCAAGTAGCGACCCGGCGCCATCAGGCCGGGATGATAGCGCGGCGCGCGGCAGGTTCGACGGATTCGCGCATCGGCTTCTCACCACGTCGCGGCATGATGCCCGTTCGATGAAGCGTTCGCCCGCCATGTTTCCGCACCTCGTGACCGCGCCGCGTGCGCGCGTTCGCGTGCTGCAACCGGTCGGCACGGCCGAGTTTGCGTTTCCCGATGGCTTCGATCGCGCTGGCTATGCCCCGGTCGGCCTGGGTGCGGAACTCGGGCGGGGCGGGGCGGTCGAGCTGACATGGAGCGACGGACGGCGCGCCTTCTACCGGCCCTATCTGCACGGTGGATTGCTACGGCGCATCCTTGGGCGTTGCTACCTGACTGCGGCGCCGCTCTGCCGCGAGATGGCCGACGCGGCCCAGCTGGCGCGCGCCGGCGTGGCGGTGGCCGAGCCGATCGCCGGGCGCATCGAGGGGCGG
>CAYSWE010000302.1:0-6277 GCA_964434515.1 uncultured Phycisphaerales bacterium
TGCAGGTGAGCGAGCAACGTAAGACTGGGTCCGAGCTCGAGTTTGGACCGAGTCGTCGCGTAGATCGAAGCGTTCTCGCTGACCTCGGCGGCGATCTCGGTGGCGGCGCGCTTGGTGTGGCGCCGCCCGAACCGGACCATGTCGCCCGGCCGGAGCTCGGCCGAGCCGAACTCAAAACTCTCGCCTTGTGTGCCGAGGATCGTGCGCCGCAACGTGCCGGCCTGCTTGGCAGTCAGTCGGACGAGACCGGGGACCGCTTGGTTCTCGCGGAGGCTCGAGTCGAACAATAGGGCTTCGACGCGGTAGCGCGGCGCGATGGCCCGCTCGAGCCGCTCGAGGAACTCGCCGCATTGCGCCAGAATCGCCTTGTCGTGCGTGATTTGCAGTTGGTTGCCGTGCACGGCGATCGCGACGCCATCGCGTTCCCATGTGTTCGGAGCGACGAGCGTTCGTAGTCGATCGACAAGGAGGTCGGAGCTGATCGGGCCACCCTCGACGTCGCCGCGGAAGTGCAGTAACCGTCCTTCGACGAGGTCCTCCGGGGCGTCGCCGTTTGCGGGGACCGGAAAGCGTTGATAGCCGGACAGAACCTCGCCAAGAATACTCCCCATGGCCGGGGGCTGATCCCACTGGAATGCCCGCGTCAATCGACCGATGTCGAACGTCCGGACGTGGCGGCCGCTCGGCAGTTCTAACGATGTGGTTTGACCGGCTTGTGTTGGTCCGCCGGTCTTCGTGAGAGGCGGCGTCGTGGCCTGCAAGCAGGGCAGGACGAAGAACGCGATGTTCAGCGCGAGCACCATGATGGTTTCCTGTGATCTGGAGGCCGGCTGGGCATGCCGTGCCTGGTGTGCCGGGGCAGACGTAGGACCATAGCGGCATTCTCACACGTCGTACGCTTAGTCCGGGGTGTCTTTCGCGGCGATCCACGATCCGACCGACTGGCGTCGTTGGGCGATCGCGACCCGGATGGCGTTGGAGAGCGGCATCTCCTTATGGCGTGAGTCCAATGGAGACGCCATGATCCGCTCCTTGTGCCCATGCTTCCTGGGCAAAGTTCGTTTGGACCAACCGCATGCAACGTGAAGGGGCCGCCCGTGACTCCATGGCACATCCTCGTCGCCGACGATCTCGCCCCCGAGGGGCTCGACCTCTTGCGCGCTGCGGCGTCGGTGACCGTGCGCAAAGGCATGAGTGGCGAAGAACTCCTCGCGGAGCTGCCGGGTAAGCATGCCCTCATCGTGCGCTCGGCAACGCGCGTGACTGCGGCGAGCCTCGAAGTGGCGGATCGGCTGCTGGTCGTGGGGCGCGCGGGCATCGGGCTCGACAACGTCGACATCGACGCGGCGACGCGACGTGGGATCGTCGTCATGAACACGCCGGAGTCGGGCGCCGTGACCACCGCGGAGCACGCCGTAGCCATGTTGCTTTCCCTGGCCCGCAAGATTCCGCTGGCCGATCGGTTGCTCCACGAAGGGCGCTGGGAGAAGAGCAAGCTCACGGGCGTTGAGATCACCGGCAAGACCTTGGGGCTGCTCGGTCTCGGCCGGATCGGGCGCGTCGTGGCCGATCGTGCACTCGGGTTGCGCATGCGTGTGCTCGCGTTCGATCCGCACGTTCCAAAGGACCGTGTACCCGAGGGCGTCACGCTCGTTCCGTTCGAACGGTGTTTGTCCGAAGCGGACTTCTTGTCGGTGCACGTGCCGTTACTCGAGAGCACGCGACACTTGCTCGACGCCGCAGCGTTCGCGCAGGTCAAGCCCGGCTGCCGTCTGGTGCACTGCGCGCGCGGCGGGATCGTCGACGAAGCCGCGCTCTTGGGCGCGCTCGAGCAAGGCCGCGTGGCGGGCGCCGCGCTAGACGTCTTCGAACACGAACCGATGGGCGCTTCGAATCCGCTGCTACGCCATCCCGGCGTCGTCGTAACGCCACACCTCGGCGCTTCCACGGAGGAGGCGCGCCGCGCGGTCGCCCGTGACATGGCGCGGCAGGTCTTGCTCTGCCTCGAGTCTGGAACGGTGGTCAATGGCATCAACGTGCCGCGCATCGCGCCGAGTGAGGCGGACTTCTTGACGCCGTTCCTCAACCTCGGCCAGCGTCTGGCGTCGTTCCTGGTGCAGGCTTTCCCCGGCAAACTCGAGCGGCTCTCGATCGAGATGCAGGGCGAGCTTGCGCGGCGCAACGAGGCGGCGATTCGCGTTGCGGCGCTGGTGGGGGCGCTGCGTGCTTCCGGAGAGACCGCTACGCCGGTGAACGCCGGCGTCGTCGCCGAGCGAAATGATGTGCACGTCGATTCGACGCACCGCATGATCAAGCCCGAGTACGTCGACTACTTGCGCGTTACGGCGGTGCTCGACGGGCAACCGCGGGTTGCCGCCGGCACGCTGCTCGGCCGTCGTCGGCTCCGTATGGTGGAGCTCGAGCACACCAGCCTGGACGCGTTGCCGAGCGGTGCGATGCTGCTGACGATTCACGAGGATCAGCCGGGCGTCATCGGTCGGGTTGGGACGCTGCTCGGCAATGCCGGTATCAACATCTCGCGCTTGCAACTCGGAGTGAAGGCGGATGGGACCGGCGATGCGCTCGGCCTGCTCAACCTGGATCGTGGACTGGACGACGGGCTGCTCGGCGAGACGCGCGCTTTGCCGTTCGTGCGCCGGGCCTTGCGCATCAGCTTGCCGGCGAGCGATTGAGCGAGCACTGAGATGAAAGAACACGATCGACACGACAGGTTGTTCATCCCCGGTCCGACCGAGGTCTACCCGGAGATCTTGCAACAACTGGCTCGCCCGCAGTTTGGTCATCGCAGTCCGCACTGTGTCGCGATGGTCGGGCGACTGCGCGAGAAGCTTGCGCCGGTTTTTGGCACGGCGCAGCACGTGCTGTTCGAGAGCTGCCCGGCGACCGCGCTCATGGAGGCCGCGATTCGGAACCTGGTCCCGACGCGGAGTCTGCACCTGACCTGCGGCGCGTTCTCGGAACGCTGGCACCGTGTGGCGCTCGCTTGCGGACGCGAGGCGGACAGCGTCAGCGTCGAATGGGGGGCGGTTCTTTATCCGGACCAACTCCGCGCCGCGCTGGACGCGAAACGCTATGACGCTGTGTGCATCACGCACAATGAGACCTCGACTGGCGTGATGAATCCACTGCCCGAACTCGCCGCCGTGCTTCGGGAGTTCCCCGACACACTGCTGCTCGTCGATGCGGTGACCAGTCTCGCGGGCGCTCCGCTCGATTTTGATCGGCTTGGTCTCGACCTAGCGTTCGCGAGCACGCAGAAGTGCCTGGCATTGCCGGCCGGGTTCACCGTGTATGCGCTCTCCGAACGCGCGCTCGTGCAGGCGCAGGAGGTTCCGAATCGCGGTTGGCTGCTGGACTTTGTTCGTGCCGCCGCTGGCCTCGCCGCCGGCAAGCCGATCGCGACGCCGTCCATCCCCCACCTCTACGCACTCGATGCCCAGCTGGATCGCATCGCGATCGAGGGACTGGGGCAGCGCTTTCTGCGGCATCAACAGATGGCGACGCGGGTGCGTGCCTGGTGTGCCGCAAACGGGCTTAGGATGTTTGGTGATCCGGAGCACCTGTCGCCGACGACTGCGGCCATCCGCACGCAGCGGCGCGGCGGTGCGTCGCTCGACATTGCGGCGCTCCTAGCGAGCGCGCGCGACGGCGGCTTCGTCATCGGCAACGGCTACGGCCGGCTCGCGGGCGAAACTTTCCGCATCGGCCACATGGGCGACCACAGCGTTGCCGAACTCGATCGGCTGCTTGAGGTGCTGGAAGCTTCGTTGGCCCGGTAGGCCCAGCAATGCAAAAACGCTCGCCCCGGGCTTGGGCGCGAGCGTTCGGTCGTGCCTTTAGTTCGGCAGGAACCCGCTCAGCAGGCCCTTGATCTTGCCGAGCGAACCGAGGATGTCGGTCTTGCCCTTGAACTTGCTCATGAGGCCCGTGAGTGTCTTGCCGACTGGGCCGAACACGAGGCTCTTGAGGCCGGCGACCTTGTCGCCGCCGAGCTTCTTGAGCAGGCCGGTCGCTGCCGTGAGTTTTGGGGCCAGGCCCTTGATGGCGCCGAGCGCCTTCGTTGCGGTGGCGCCGTCGGTGATCTTGCTCAGGCTACCGGTGACGGTCTTGGCGATCGCGGTGAGGCTCGACTTGGCGGTCGCCTCGGCCGAGGCCTCGCCACAGCTTTGGAGCGAGAACGGGAGAAGGAGGAGCAGAGCGATGAGAGACTTACGAAGCATTGTTACCTCTAGTGGTCGGACTTCAGAGTCGTCCGCGGGTCCACGGGCGACCGTTCGGGAAATTGTGGCGAGCGAGCATACTCGCACGGACTGGCTGGCGTGCGGCGCGCCTGGGGATTTCTTTACGATTTGCTGGCCGGCCGTCGTCGTTTTGGTCCGGTTCGTTCGTCCGTGAGGATGGTTGAGAGTCGACCGCGGCGCATTTCGCGCAGCCGTAACCCTCCGTCCATACGGAGCGCTAGCCCGAACTTCGCCGCGTCGATTTGGCCGTAGCTCACCGATGCCGAGAAGAACCGGGCGAGCGGGACGCTGACGTTGAGCCCCCAGTCGGTCGTATCGGACCAGGCCCACACGAGCCACAGACTGCCGCCGGCTGCCTCGGACACGAGGTGCGGTGCGCCTAAGACTGCAAGGCAGTCGCCCAGCGTGCTTTCGTTGACGACCAGCTGCTGGCTCGCTGCGAGCGGCACCTCGCGGAAGCTCCGGTCTCGCACCCATTGGAAGCTCACGCATCCTGAAAGCAATACGAGCGTGAGGATGGCGCAGCGTGGGAACGAACTCACCGCTGCCCCGGCGTTGGATTGTCGATGTCGTCCGCGGAGGTCGAACTCCACGGCATTGCATAGCTGGTCTTGTTGGCGGCGAGGGTCGACCCTGCGTGGAGCAGCTTGCCGTTCTTGTCGAAGAACAGCCAGAGCCGGTCGGAGCGCAGGTCCGTGTTGACCAGGCCCACGAGAATCAGCAGGACGCCAGCGGTCTTGGTCTTGGTGTACTGGTAGAGCCAGGCGCTGTTCTCGTGGAGCTGCACCACGTCGTTGGGTGCGCCAAGCAGATCGAGCGCCTGCTGCGCCGTCGTGACGCCTGGTTGGAGCTGGGCGATCTTCGCCGGGGAGAGCGCTTCGTTCTCCATTGTGCGGGAGAGCAAGCAGGACGACGCGAGAAGGGGGAACACCAGCAGGAGTCGTTTCATGCTCTGGGGCTACAGGCGCGGGTCCTGGCCGTCAAGCAGATCCGTCACGGTGGGAAGGCGCTCACCAGACGAGCGTCGATCCCCGCACTTCCAGAAGCGCGGGTCCTTACTGGCCGGTCACCGCGAGCGGCTTGTAGTCCGCGAGGAACTCGACTTTGGCGGCGCGCCACTGGCGGCGGAAGTCGGTGAGCGGGCCGGCAAAAAACGCGTTGACCGACGCAACCCCGTGGGCGAGGGCTGCGCGTGCGGCTTGCAGTTGCGTCAGCTGGGCCGGGGTCGGCGCCTCCCGCGAACTCGTCATTCCCCAGAACGCCCCTTGCAGCTTCGCGCTGATTTTCGCCGATCGATCGCGGATGCCACTCTGCTGATCCTTCAGATAGTGGAACTCGCCCTCGACGGCGTCGAGCTTCTTGCGCAGCGCCTTGGCTGCCTTGCGCAGGTCGCTGTGCCGGTCTTCGGACTTGGGTTTGCCGGGATCCCGCTTGATCTTGGCGAGCACGGTCTCGATGTCGGCGCGCGTCTTCTGCAGCCGATCGAGTGCCGCGTTGAGCGTGCGCTGGAGCGCGACGCCGCGTTGCAGCGCTTGCCATTTTTGCTGGCGGGCCTCGCGGGTGATCGACTCGCGTGGGTCGGCGACGACGACCACGTCGCCCTCGGTGCTTTGGCCTCGATGGCGGATGACGACGTGATAGGTGCCGGGCAGCACCTCGGGTCCGCGGTCCGGCTTCTTGGCTCCCGGCTTACGTGCACCATCGATATGAAGGTCCCAGATCACACGCTGCAGCCCGGCCTCAAGCTTGGGCTCGAGTTTGCGCACGATGGTGTCGGTCGCGTCGCGGATCTCGATGACCGAGTGCTCGGCGTCGTCGTCCTTTTCGTCGTCGTCCTTCTCATCGTTTGCGTGTTTGGGTTTCTCCTTGGCTTTGGCCTGCGCGGCCAATTCAGTCGCCGTCGTGCCAACCACGTGCGGATAGCAGACAACTCGATCGCGCACCAAACCGCCGAGCAATTGATAAACCGGCACCCCGAGCGCCTTGGCTTTGATGTCCCACAACGCAATATCGAT
>CAYSWE010000303.1:0-6270 GCA_964434515.1 uncultured Phycisphaerales bacterium
GCGAGCGGGAAGGACGCGGTCGCGCGCACGGCATGGTCGGCCACGTAGTGCACGTCGGGGGGAAAGAAGGACTGGTACTGCGCATGCACCCGCGCGGCGACGTTCGCCCACCAGAGAAAGCTCTGCGTCCAAGGCGTGCGGTTGTAGAGCCGCACGCGCAGCTCGATCAGGGACGAGTCGGGGCGCAAGCGGATGCCATGCATACCCTTTTGATGCGTGATCGGATCGTGTTCGGAGAGCCAGACCGTGCGCGCGCCGTTGGCTTCTTCTTCGATGGAGACGTCGCTCGGCAAGAACGTGCCGGGGCGGTGGTGCTGCGGCCAGTTGAACTCGACGCCGCCCGAGATCCAGGGGCCAGCGAGGCCGACCAGGGCCGGCTTGATCACTTCTTGGCGGTAGAAAAAATCGTAGTCCGCGTGCGTCTTGTCCTGGCCGACGAGGATGCGGCCGCCGATCTCGGGCAGCAGCACGAGGCGCACAAAGTCGTTCTCGAGCCGGACGGACTGGTAGCTGACATCCTGCGCTTCGTCGCCGACCTTGTCGATGTAGGGGACGGGATAGACCTTGCCATTGCTGCCCTGGTAGACCCGGCGTTCGAAGAAGATCGGGTTTTTCTCCGGCGATCCGAGGCGGTAGGTCGGGAGGACGAGAGGCTCGATGCGGGCCGTAACGGACATGCTACGTGAGGGGAGGATGGTTAGCGGAAGATCAGGAACAAGGCGGCGACGCCAGCGATGACGGCCGCGCCTGCCAACATGACGACGGGTTCGGTTTGGACGGCGATGCCTTCGCGCACAGGCAGCTTGCGAGGCGTGTTGAGGGGACGCCAGAGCGTGATTGCGCACATGGACGCGAAGACGATGCCGAACGACGCCAAGACTTGGGTCAGGTAGTGCATGTGCAGGAGGCGTTCGTCGAGGACGTGGCTGAAGAGACCGTCCTTGTTGAGGATCTGAAACACCGTGTAGCACAGCGGTCCCAGCAGCAACGCCACGACGCCAGCCGCGCCCGGTGCGCGTGGCAGGAGGAAGCCGCCCAGGAAAGCCGCCACGACACCCGGCCAGATGAAGCCTTGGAACTTCTGGATGAACTCGAAGACCGCGTCGCTCAACAGCGGCGCGCAGATGCAGCCCAGCACAACGAAGACCAGGGTCAGCACGCGGCCGAGCCGGACGATGCTCTTTTCCGTTGCCGCGGGCCGCAGCAGGCGTTGGTAGATGTCGATCGAAGCGATCGTTGAGGCCGAGTTGAGTAGCGAGGCCATCGTCGAGACGATCGCACCGGCGATGGCTGCAAAGATGAAACCACGCAGACCCGGGCCGATCAGATGCTTGATGAGCAGCGGGTAGGCCGCGTCGCTCTTGTCGGCCAGCTCAGCGGCGAAGAGCTTGCCCGCCATGATGCCGGGCATGACGATCGCGAACGGGATCAGCAACCAAAGTGCCCCGGCGAAGATCATGCCGAGTTGTCCGTCTCGGAGTGTCTTGGCCGCCAGATTGCGTTGGACGATGAACTGGTTGAGCCCGCAGTAGTAGATCATGACGATCCACATACCCGAGAAGACGCTGTGCCAAGGCAACTCTTGATAGCCCGCATGGCCCTCGTAGAGCAGCATCTGCAACTTGTCCGCGTTGGCAGTCGAGAACTCCGTCCAGCCACCGCTGGCGTCGAGGCCGACGAAGAAGATGATCATGCCACAGACGAGCAGCGCCATTCCTTGCACGAGGTCGGCGTAAGCGATCGCCTTGAGCCCGCCCGACGCTGCGTAGAGCGTGCCAAGCCCGCCAAGGATCCACACGCCCTGTTGCATCGGGATCTCGAGCAGGATCTCCAGGGCGGTCGCGCCGGTGTAGAGCACGGCCGTCAGCAGCACGCCGACATAGATCAGCACCGTCAAGATGGCCATGATGCTGCGCGCGGCGAGGTTGTAACGGTACTCCAAGAACTCCGGCATCGTATAGATTCCGGCGCGCAGGAAGCGCGGCAGAAGGGTCATCGAGATCAACACGATGAAGACCGAACCCATCAGCTGCCACGCGCTGACCGCCAGCCCCTGCGCCGCCGCCCCGGCCCCAGCCATGCCGACCATCTGCTCCGACGAGATGTTGGCCGCCACGATCGAGATCCCGATGATCGGCCAAGTCAGCGACCGCCCTCCGAGGAAGAAGTCGGATTCCGTCTGCGCTGCACCAGCTGGCTTGCGGCTCTTCCAGAGGCTGAAGCTGATGACGAAGAGGAAGAAGCCAACGAAGGCGACGATGTCGATGCGATTCACGATTGCATGGCTAGCCTAGCGGCCGTTGCGCGACATCGCTACGCGATCGGAGCGGCCTTCTGACGCCGCCGAGCGCGACGGTTTCGAACCATCATGGCGAAGCGGGCCGGATCAGCATGCAATAGCCGCCGCCGGGAGCCAACCAGGCCTGGATGGTGTCGGCAGCCTGGACCTTGCGCCGTTCGATGCGGTAGCTCTCGCGGTTCTTTTGCCAATGGGTCTCGCGGGTGTCTGCGAAGATCGTGGCGTCGAACCTGCCCTTGCCCAGGAAGGCGAGTGGGATCTCGAGTGTCCGTGCATTTTCGTCGGTGCAGGCGCCCACGAGCCAGACATCCCCGGTCCGGCGCGCCATGACGATCGAATCACCGATGACGCCGGAGAGCGTTCGACTCTCGACCCAGGGCTGCTTTTGCGCCGCGATGAAGCCAAAGATCTCCTTGTGCTTTCGATACAGGTCGGCCGCGTCGGGCAACACGGTCAATCCGCTGTAGGTAATCAGCGTGCGCGCCGCCTCGGCAGTGATCGTCGAGTCGAGCTGCGCGAAGATCTTGGGGCGCTCCTCGAGGGATCGGCTCATGTCGAAGAGCCCGTTGCACATGTCGAGCGGGCCGGCGAGCATGTTGACATAGACCTGAAGACAAAACGTTTCAGGAGAGAAGGCTCGCTTGGCATCGAGTTGGGAGTGACAGAACTCACGGGTCAAGCAGTTGGGCCAGGTACGCGTCTCCCCGGTCGGCGGGACCGGGCCATCATGGAAGTCGCAGACCAGCTGATGCTTCGCGCAGAGTTCGATGATGCGTCGCGTCTTGACGACCTTGGCTTGCCCCGAGCCGTGCATGAATCCGTACTTGATGCCTGCAGCGCCCCAATCGTGGTAGGTCTTCAGGATCGTTTCCAGCTGGAAGGACCTCGCGGCTGCGTCATTCAGGTAGAGCAGGATGCCGACACCGTGGGTTCGCGCGTAGGCGATGACCTGGCGTACATCGCGCGCCTTGTTGCCCTGGACCGGGTCGGAGGATTGGTCGAACTCCGGCCCATACCAGTTGGCGTCCAAGAGTAGGTAAGGCACGTGGCTTTGCGCCGCCAGATCGACGAATCGCTTCCATGAGGCCAGGTTCAGCCCATACGTGAAGGCTTCCGCCACATGCCCGCAAGCGCGCCAATCCCAGAAGGCCACGCCCGGCCGGATCCATGACGTATCCTCGATGGCGCGCCGAGGATTGAGGTTTGCGAGCAGATCCGAATCGACAAGGTCCCCAGCCTGCTCACCAATCTGGAGCACACGCCACGGAGAGACGAACGGCGTCGTGCGCTTGGTGCGGCCGATCTTGACCGACAGGGAGCGCGAACCGGCGCGGCTCGTGAGCGACATCTCGCTGAAGTCGTCGAGCGCCGCCTCGAGGATTGCAGCGTGGCAGTCGTCAGCCAACTTGATGGTCATCGGACATCGGCGGTGCCCGTCGATCGCGGACAGTTTCTCTGGCCCTCGCGGCCGCCTCTCCGGCCGGTAGGACCAGGCTGTCGCGTCGTAAGAGAACTCGAAGCGGGTTCGCTCGCGCACCAACTCCAGCGCCACCCCCTTCTTGCCGCGCGGACCGGTTCCGAGCGCGTAGCGTAGAGCGACGCCGTCGTCCTGCACGCGACAGATGATCTGCATCGCGCTGTAGGCCTGGGATGGGCTCTGCAAGGAGACGACGAGTTCGCGATAGTGGTTGGTCACCTGCGACCGCTTGCCCCAGACCGGCTTCCACGTTGCGTCGACCTCACGCGACGAAGACGATTGGAGCGACCATCTCCCGGGCGGTGATCCGCGCACCTCAAACCCCGGCGCGTAGACGCTTGCCAGTCTGCGCCCCTTCCAAGCGATCGCGAAGACCGGCAGCCCGTCCAACAGGTGAAAGGTCGCGGTCACCAGGCCACTCGGCGAAGCCGCGGCTTCTGCCCGCGGTGGCTCCACGGCTTTCTGGACGGCCTGCTGCGAACCGCACTGGCTCGAGAGCACGAGGAACAGCGTCATCGCTGCCGCGCGATCGTGCGCGAGGTACGCGGCAGGCGTCAATCTCGGCTGGGATCGATCCAACATCGCGTGGCGCATGATAGCACGTTGCGGGTGGGCCGGGCTGGTGCTCAGCGCCTCGCGACGAAGCCCAGCGCCTGCTGCACGGCGCGGGTCGCGCCGAGTCGCCGCGCTTCCTGCAGCCAGCGCTCGGCTGCCTGCGTCTGGGTTGCGGCGATCGCCCGGATGATCTCGGCGTGCGCGCCGGGGGCCGCGTAGTCGAACACTCGAGCCAGCCGCGGGACCGCTCCGGTGCCTTTTTGTGCCACGAGCAACCGGCCGGCTAGTGCGCCGAGTCCGGCGGCGTGGCCGGAGCCGAGCAGACCGAGGAGAGTCGGCGCGATGGCTGGATCCCCGGATCCTGTCAGGATCCGCGCGGCCCCGTCGCGCAGGCGCGCGTCGCAGGTCGGGTCGCGGAGCATGGCCAGGAGCACCGTGCGGCTCGCGCTGGGCAGCAGCAGCGCCTGGTCGGGCCGTCGCGCCAACGCGAGCAGGCAGGCCGCGGCGAGATCCGGGTGCGGTTCGGCGTTGCGACTGGCCCAGGCGATCAGGCTTGGACCGTCTGCCTTGCTCGGGCGACGACGGACTTGATCGAGGAGTCGCACGAGACTCCGCAGGACGGTCGCGTTGGTCTTGCCGATGCGGCGTTGCACTCCAGGGTACTGCGCGAGCAAGAAGCCTCCGGCGGCTCGATGGAGGAACATCAGGGTCGGCATTCCCGCCTTCGGTCGGCGGACGTGTAGCGCGAGCCTCGACGTGTCGACTAGCGCTACGCGTCTCCCGGCTGGGGCGCCGGTGAGTTGTTCGTCGATCTGCACCTGGTTTCCGACAACCCGTCCGATCACGACCAGGGCGCTCGAGGCGAGTGCGCGGTCGAAGTCCGGCGTCGCCGGCACCTGGCCAGGCACGGCGCTTGCGCACAGGACGAAGCATGCAGCGATTGTGTTACTGCGCATTGATCACTCTCTCGCGAAGGTAGGCCACGAACAGGGGGTTGAACTTGGTATTCGGATGCGTCGCGCCGACGAACGACAGCGCCGGCGACATCACTTCGATCGCTGGCGGCGTGAAGATCGAGGTCGAGGTCAGCGACAGGTGTCCGGCGGTCGATCCGGGGAAGTGCGTCGGATCACCACCATAGAGCCCTCCGGGCATGGGGCCGTCCTTGACCAGGCCGAGCGAGTGGCCGCACTCGTGCGCGATGATCACGGCCATGAAACGACCAAACTGCGCGATGGCCGTGCCGATTTGGCTCTGTCGAGCGTCCCCGGTCGCGTTGTTGGTGAGATTCACGAGGCGCGTGTTGTCCGTGGCGTTCTCGCCGACCGGCGTGCCGCGATGATCCAAGAGCGGATCGAACGTCGTGCGGAACTTGCTGCCGATGAGGTTGATCGAGTTTGCGGTCAACGTGTGCGGGAAGATCCCCAGCCGCGTCGAGATCTGGACATTGTTGTAGGTGCCGGGCGGCAGCGTGTTGTTCTCCTGGTTCTTGTTGTTGGGGTCGAACAAGGCGATACCGAGCGCGCCGGACCCTGCGCCAGTGATCCCGTTGCTGGACCCGAGCGCCATGCGTGAATGGCTTGCAGCCGTATAGCCGACGAACGCTCGGTCCGCCGGAAAGCTTCCCGGCGCGGTGTAGGTAAAGGTCACGTTGATGTTGGCGTAGAGCAGCGCTAGCTGCTCGAGGATCTTCGCTTGTAGCAGATCCAGCGTCACCTCGTTGGAGTCCTTGGCGCCGATTACGTTGGCGATGGGCGTGGCGGACCGCAGTCCGAGGATTGTCAACTCCTCAAGAAAATCGGACGTCGCGTTGGGTGTCGCCGTCACGCTGAGCTGAATGGTGACGCCCGCGTTGGCGGTCGAGCTCGTGATCGTGTCGAGGTCGCGCGAGAGATCGAGGAACCAGGTCTGCCCGTTCTCGAGCGGGCGGTCGGTGTCG
>CAYSWE010000304.1:0-6262 GCA_964434515.1 uncultured Phycisphaerales bacterium
CGGACGCGGGGCGCCCCGGGGCGGCGGCCGGTCGAACTCGGCCGCCCCTCGCTCGTGCGCATGAGCGATGACAACAAGTCCGACCTACTGCAGTACGTTTGGGAGACGTCTCCGGGCGGCGCGACCAACCTCTACGGTGCGCTGAAGCGTGCGCTGGCGATTGGCGACCGGGGGGTTTACGACAAGTATTATGGCATGGCCTACGACACGGTTTTCGTGCTCTCCGACGGAGCGCCGTCGGTGGGAGAGACCACGGATACTCGGGAGATCCGCGCTCGCGTCCGCGCGGCCAACAAGCTGCGTCGCCTGAGGATTCACACGGTCGTGTTCGGCGATGCTCGCAACAACCTGCGCTTCATGAAGCTTCTCGCCGAGGAGAACGGCGGGAAATTTATCCATGTCCAGTAGCGGTCCGGTCCGTCCCGCGTAAGTGCTGGGTCCGGACCGGCTTGTGCCGTATCGGGCTGGGCCAACGAATACGGAATAGTGTGGCTAGTGTCGTCTCGGCGCGCGTAAGGCCTTCAATCTGTTCCGTGAGTCGAGTATGCAGTTCGCCCCCTCGAACTCGTGGAGTTCGGATCTGCCCCCTTCGATTCACGCGCGCCTGGCGTGCAACCCCATTCCCTCCTCGCCTTCGGTTGGTTCTCCGGCCATGGGCGAAAGCCCCTGCCGATGTATCCACTCCTTCGATTCGCCCTCGTCTGTGCGTGTAGCAGCGTCCCAGCCTTGGGCCAGCGCTTGGTCGAGCCGATGCGCATCGTCTTCGACCAGCATCCGCAAGTCGGTAGCGCCCACGTGCTGCGCTTCCGCACCAAGACGGTCCCGTTCAACGTCTTGCTCTTTTTTGCGCACAACCCGGCGAGCGGCGCGATTCCGAAGGCCTGCCTCGTTGACCCCAATCCGTGGCGCTGCTGGCAATACTTCGCCGGGCCGGGGCTTGCTATGGGGAGTTTTCGGGGCGGCTTGGACTTTTCTTGGCGGGTTCCGAATCTCGCGTTCCCGGTGCCGTTCTTCGCGATCGGGCTCGACACGCGTACGTTCAAGTTCGCGATGTCGCGCGTCGAGACGCTGACGACGCGGTTGCCGATCTTCGAGAAAACGATCGACGCATCGAACCCAACCGATCCGCACTGCAAGACCTTGGGAGACATTGACGGCGACGGGTTTGTCGACGCGCTGGCCGCATCGAGCACCGGCGGCCAGGGACTTTTTTGGTACGACGCTCGCAACGGATGGCGCAAGCATCGCATCGACACCGGGAACTTCACGGTCGATATGCAGGTGGCCGACATCGACAGCGACGGCGATTTGGACGTCGTGATCCCGAGTTCGACGCAGGCCGCGCTGCTCTGGTACGAGAACCCGCGGCCGCGCGGGCGGCCGGACAGCAGCAAGTGGAAGGTGCATGCGCTAGGACGCACTGGATGGATTCATGATGTCGAGGTTGGCGACGTGGATGCCGACGGCGATGTGGATGTCGTTACCCGGACCAAGCTCGGCAAGCTTGGCGAAGTCTGGATCAACGAGGGCAACGGTTGGACGCGGGTGAAGTTCTCGTCGCGGCCCGGCGAGGGCGTTGGTCTTGGTGATCTCGACAACGACGGCGACCTGGACATCGCGATCAACGGTTACTGGATCGAGACGCCGAGCAACCTGAAGACGGGGCGCTGGATCGAGCGGCCGATTGACACGCGGCAGCCGTTGGATGTCGGGGCGCGCGTGTTCGACGTCAATCAGGATGGGCGAGCGGACGTGATTTACTCCCCGGCGGAGTCCTCCGGGGACTTCACGTGGCACGAGGCCCCGCCCAACCCGAAGAACGGAGCATGGCGGCGCCATGTGATCGAGACCGGCGGTTCGTTCCTGCACACGTTTCAGATTGGCGACATGGACAACGACGGCGACGCGGACTTCGTCACCGCGGAGATGCATCAGTCGCGGCAGCGGCGTGTGACCATTCACTTCAATCACCACAATGGCCGTTCATGGTCGCATCAGGTCGTCAGCCATACGGGTTCCCACAACATCCGCTTGGGTGATATCGACCAGGACGGCGACCTGGACATCTTCGGCGCCAACTGGAACAACCGATCGCCAACCAACGCTCACCTCCTGTTCTGGCAGAATCGACTAGACGCATTCAAGCGGCCTCGGCCGCCAGTGACGCGCTGGGCGCGCCACGTCATCGATGCACAAAAGCCCTGGCGCGGCGTGTTCGTGATGGCCGGGGATCTCGACGGCGACGAGCTCCCAGACGTCGTCACCGGCGGGCATTGGTACCGCAACCCGGGCAAACTCGGTGGCACATGGGTCCGTCGGGCGTTTGGCGGGTCGCTCAACAATGTGGCGACGCTTGCCGACTTCGATGCCGATGGTGACCTGGACGTGCTCGGCACCGATGGCAAGGTGGTCGGCAATCGCTTCTCTTGGGCCCGCAACGATGGGCGAGGCCGTTTCCAGATCTTCTCGAACCTGCCCCGTGGCGGTGGCAACTTCCTGCAGGGTGTGTCGGTCGCCAACCTACGCGGTGGCGGCAACTGCCAGGTCGCGTTGTCGTGGCACACGACCAGCCAGGGCGTGCAGGTTCTCGATGTCCCAACCAATCCTGCGACGACGCCATGGAAGATCTCGACGTTGTCCGCGACCTCGCAGGACGAGGCGCTCAGTGTTGGCGACATCGATCGCGACGGGGATTGCGACGTCCTGTTGGGGACCAAGTGGTTGCGCAATGACCGCACCAGCTTCCCCTCGCAGACGCTCAACCGCACACGGGGGCTTCCCGACCGCAACCGACTGGCCGACATCAATGGCGATGGTCGCTTGGATGCGGTCATCGGCTACGAGGCGACCAGTGCCAACGAACGAGTTGCTTGGTATGAGCAGCCGGCATCGTCCGGCGGCAACTGGACCGAGCACGTCATCGCGCGCATCATCGCGCCGATGAGCCTCGATGTCGGAGACGTCGACAATGACGGCGACATGGACGTCATCGCTGGCGAGCACAACTTCAAGAAGCCGAGTTCCTCGCGCGTGATCCTGTTCGAGAACGTCGACGGAGCGGGCCTCCGGTGGCGCCAGCACGTCGTCTTCGAGGGCGATGAGCACCACGACGGAACGGTGTTCGTAGACCTCGACAAGGACGGGGACCTCGATGTGCTCTCCATTGGCTGGTTCAACCCTCGGGTCGTGATCTACGAGAACCTCGGGATCCGCTAGTGGTGTGATTCAGACAATTGCGGCCTGATCCGCGGCCCTCGGACGCTCCTGGCGGCGCCGTGCTCCCTCGGCGGGCATCCATGTTTTGTCGAGGCTTTCCGGCTTTGCAGGGTGCGTGCTAGCGGGCGTCGCAGCCATGCCGGGTTTTCGGCCGCGTTTCTAGGTGCCCGGCTCCATGTTTGCCGGCTCGTTGTATGCTGGCTGGCATGGGTGTCGCTTCTTTCGTAGCCGGTCCGGCCATGTTGGCTGCGCTCGTTCTGTCCGCGTGCGCGGACGCGGACCGTCGTCGACCGGTGGCCTCAACGCAGACTTCGCCGATGCCGCCGAGTGTGCGTGTTGCGCCGACGGACCCGCGCTCGCCGCGGACGACGCTCGAGCCGATGGCCGCTGGAGCACGCCTCCGCGTCATGGTGATCGCAGCTCGCGGCCTCGTGCGTCTGGAGCTTCGTGCCGCCGGTGGCTTCGCCTTGCTTAGCGGGTATGACGTCCAGCCGGCTTCGGGGGCGGGGGCGTTCGAGCATGTGTTTGCGCTGGCGCCTGAGTGGCTCGGTGGCGCGACCGCGCCTGGCGAGGTGCGCAGGCGCCACCTGGTGGTCGTGGCAATCTATCAGGACGGCACGAAGCTCGGTGCTGCGCAGGCCCTCCTTTGAGCCCTGTCCCGGAAGTCGCGCCGATCGTTCGTGAAGCCGGGAACCAGCGCGTGTGGGTCAAGCGGGAGGCCCGCACCCACGTTTGGGTCCAAGACGGAATCTGTCACAAGGCCTACTTCGTTCCGTCATGGCTCCGTTGGCGCGAGGTCGGACGCATCTCGCGTGCTCAGCGAGAACATGACAACCTCGTCGCTCTCGACCTCGCCGGCGTGCCGGCAATCCGCGCCGTTGGCTGGTCGGAGCGACGCAGCCATGGGGCTCGGTGCGTCTCCACCGTGCGCACCGAGTGGGTGGGGGGGCACACGAACCTGCGAGAATGGTTGCGCGAACCCGCGAGCGCGATCCAGTCGATCACACTGGGGGACGCGTTGGGGGCCGCGCTGGCCCGCCTGCACCGTTGCGGCTTTGTCTGCTATACGGCGTCGCCGCGCAACTGGTTGTTACGAGCACGGCCGTCCGGCCAAGCGATGGAGCCTGGCGACGTTCTGCTCTGCGATGTCGTGGCGCTCTCCCCACAGCACCGGACTGCAGCCGGCCCGCGAGACCTCGTTGCTTCGAGGCGTGCCTGCATCGACCTCTACAGTCTCGCGCTTGGCAAGAGTCGCCGGCGGGAGATGAGCGCGGCGTTTCGGATGCGCATTCTCCTGACCTACTGCAGCGGCGATCGCCGTCGCGCGCGGCGCCTTTGGATCCGCGTCCAGCGCTGGCACTACCGCGGCTTTCGGCTGCGCAAGGACGTCGGCATGGTGGCCGACAAGCTCCGTGCGACGCTGGCGCGACTCGTGGGTGGCGGCGGGGTGGCCGCCCGCCGAGCGAGCACGGCGCCGCCAGGAGACGATCGCTGACGCTCGGACTCCGCCTCACGCACCAGGGACCGCGCCTCGCACACCTTGCGCGCGAGTTCCGCACGCGTTGCGCTGGTCGGTCTTGCGCTATCTGCGCCCCAGGCCGCGAATGGCACGGAAGCGGCGTTTGCTTCGTGCGGCGAGTGACGCCTGCGCTTGGCCCAGCACGGCTGCGCCGACTCGGGCTTGCAACGTGCGTGCGCTGGTGCCGAGTTCGAGTAGGGCCGCAGTCGCGGCCGTTTGGACCGATCGATGCTTGTCCCTCAGAAGGCGCTCCAGCGAGGGGCGAGCTGTTCGTCCGGCCTTGGCCAAGAGCTCGGCGAGGTGAACACGGTCTGGCTCTTTCGGGAACGCGTTGAGGTCGATCGTCCCGAGCATGATCGGGCGTGGTGCCTGCAAGAGGACACTCGCCGCGAGTGGTGCGATCCTACGGCTTGTGGGATCGGCAAAGATGCGCCATGCCGTCCGTGCTGCGTCACGCGGGACGGCGCGCACGGCGGCGAGGAGGAGACAAGGTAGTCGGCCGTCCTTGCCGCGCGCGGACGTGGCGAGGGCCGCGCGCAGTTGTTTCGCTTGCACGTCGCCGAGTCCCTCGAGCCCGCGTAGGGTCGGCAGCGCGAGCGCTGCGTCCTCGCGCACGCGCGTGTCGTTGTCCGCGAGCTGAGTCGTGAGCAGTGCCAGGCGTTCCTTGGTGCCGTGCGTCTCAAGGAGGCGCGTGATTGCCGCGAGAGTCCCGGGGTGGATGGCGACCAATCCGCGGCTGCCCCCGATTGGCACGAGCTTCGTACCACGTCGAGCTGCGAACAGCATGAACTGCTCGCCGACATCAAGCCCGTGACAGGCCGATCCGCAGTGGCGTTGGCTCAACTCGCGAAGGACGATATCGCCGTCGTGCGTGCCGTGCATCAGCTTGCGCACCGCCAGGACGGTTTCCAGCTGAAGGCCCGCTTCCTTCGTTGAGCGAACGGACACGTGCGCGATGATGTCGCTCGTCCGCGTCATGCGTTCCAGCGTGGACGCCTGCTTCTGTGCGAGAATGGGGGCGCCGGTCGCGACGAATGTCGCCAATGCTCCGAGCGCGAAGAGACCTCGTGAATGCATAGTCGGAACTCTCACTTCAGCAGGATCCTCTCGCGCAGATACGCGAGGTTGAGCGGGCGGAACGCAAAGTCGATTGTGACCAGGCTCTCGTAGCCAATGACTGCGCCCATGACATCGCTGAGTCCCGTGGTCTTGTTGTGCAGCGTTCGGTCGCCATGTAGTCCCGACGTTGGAACGCCAGGCGCAACCATGCCGATAGAATGGCCGATTTCATGCGCAAGGATCACGCCGATCACGACCGCCATGTCATCTGCGGCGCTCATAACCGCGTCGTAGCGCGCTCGCTCATCCGGCGTCGCCGCGGCATAGCTGAAGCTCGAGGACAGGACCTTCTTGTCGAGCGGATGCGAGCCAGCAGGCGTTCCACCCATGTCCGGTGCGAGGCCGGCGAAGCGCCGTCCGAATGTCGTGATGAAGTGGGGGAACAGGTCGAGATCCAAGCGCGCCTGG
>CAYSWE010000305.1:0-4741 GCA_964434515.1 uncultured Phycisphaerales bacterium
CGCCCGCATCCAGGGCAGACCTTGCTGCTGCAGGCTCGGGCGGGTGCCTATGATCCGGCCCTCGGTTTCACCGGAGAGGTCGGCCGCACGGTCGTCCCGGCGATCCCTTCCGACGCCGAGCCCGTGCCGATCGGATCCGACCAGCTCGACGCGGACGCTCGAAGCCAGAGCAACCGCTGGGTCGAGTTGACGGCCCATCTCGGGCACGTGGAGTTCGAGTGCCAGGCGCTTACGGAGAAGCTGGCACTTCCTGCCGCGGACGCCGTCGCTCGCGCTGGTCGCTGGCACGACGTAGGCAAGGCGCATCCGGAATGGCAGCGCAAGATCGTCGAGCCGGCCACAGAGCACGGCGACCCACCGCCGAACGGCGAAGGATGCTGGGCCAAATCGCCCCACCGACTCCGTCCACCAAAGGATGCGCGCAGGTTTCTGCGACACGAGCTCGCGTCGTCGCTCGCATGGCTGACGCACGCTACTGCGGATGAACCCGATCGAGAACTCATCGCTTACTTGGTGGCGGCACACCACGGGAAGGTGCGCATGGCGATCCGCTCGGTCCCGAGCGAAAACCCCGCCCCCGACGGCGCGCTGTTCGCCCACGGGATCTGGGACGGCGACCGACTGCCGGAGGTGACGCTGCCCAATGGCCAACGGTTGCCCCCAATGACCTTGCGACTCGACGTCATGCAGCTCGGCCCGGGAAGTTGGCGCGAACTCGCGCTGCGTTTGCTCGACGAGCACGGCCCCTTCCGACTGGCGATGCTGGAGAGCACCGTGCGTGCCGCCGACTGGCGTGCTAGCCGGAACGAAACCGAGGGAAGCTATGATACCTGAGCAGGTGCATGCACTCGCCGGCTGCACGCCCTCCCCACTGGCAAGCTACCTGAAGGCGCTGGGCGTACTCCGACTGATTTGCGAACAAGCAGATCCGACAGCCCGGGGCGCGTGGCAGCAGGACCGCTTTCGGCTCGAGACCGCGCTGACCTACGACGAGATCGATCGCTTTTTTCTCGATCGGTATGCGCCGACCCCGATCGTCACCCCTTGGAATGGGGGCAGTGGCTTCTTCGCCAAGGATTCCAAGGCGGGAGTCGATTTCCTCTATGGCGCGTCGGCGACACGATTCGCCCCGTATCGCGCGACCATCGCCACTGCCCGCGGCGTCCTTGAGCGACTCGGCCTGGTCAAGAAGCCCGACGCCAAGATCGAAAAACCGAGGTGGCTCGGGGGCTGCCGCGCCACGTTCAGTGACATCGCACTCGATTGGCTCGATGCCGCCTATGTGCTTGGGGAGAGCGACCCTCGCTATCCACCTTTGTTGGGAACCGGTGGAAACGATGGTCGCCTCGAGTTCGCAAACAACTTCATGCAGCGGCTGGCCGAACTCTTCACCAACGACGGCTTGCCGACATCGAACTCCGCGGCCTGGCTGGCAGCGTCACTCTGGGGACGCACCGTCTGCGGACTCGGTTCATCCAAAGTCGGACAGTTCCAGCCGAACGCCGCGGGCGGTGCCAACGCCGCGGCCGGGTTTGAGGGAGACCCGGTCGTGAATCCGTGGGACTTCGTGCTGATGATCGAAGGCGCGTTGATGCTCGGGGCGACGGCAGTGCGACGCTTCGACGCGAGCGGCGTGCGCGGCCGGGCAGCCTATCCCTTCACGGTCGGAGCGACGTCGACCGGCTACGGTAGCGCCGACACGACCGACGAAACCAACTCGCGCGGCGAGCTCTGGTTGCCTTTGTGGGAACAACCTGTTGGTGCACGCCAGCTCCGAACGCTGATGGGCGAGGGGCGCGCGGACGTCGGCAGCCGCCGGGCGCGGACGGGCCTCGACTTTGCGCGCGCGATCTCCTCGCTGGGTGTCGACCGAGGCATCGTCGCATTCGAGCGCTACGGCTTTCATGTCCGCAATGGCTTGTCCTACTTCGCGACCGACCTCGGGCGATACCAGGTCGGACAGTCGACGCGCGTCGGGCTGCTGCGCGAACTCGACGATTGGCTGCAAAGGTATCGCGGCAAGTGCAGCGGCGATACGGCTCCAGGTTCCGTCCGGCGCGCGCTGCGTGGCTTCGAGCAGGCAGCGTTCCAGTTGGCGACCGCCGACACGCAGGATGGTCTGACGCAGACCTTCCTCGCGCTCGGGCAGCTCGAGGCTGCGTTGGGTGCGAGCCTGTCCTTCTGCAAGAAGAGCAACGTCCGGCCCTTGCCCCAGCTCTCCCGCGCATGGCTGGACGCTGCGCGCGTCGATCGTCCCGAGGTGCGCCTGGCCGAATCGCTCGCCAGTGTAGAGGATCGCTACACGGGTGTAGACCTGCCAATCCGAGTTCAAGTCGAAGCCGTGACTCGGCGCGGTCGGGCTTGGGCGTTTTCCGACGACGCGCGCGACGTCGATTGGCACGCGGGACAGCTTCCGGAGGCAATGGCCGCCGTGCTGCTGCGCCGACTCGTCGCGGCAAGGGCTTCGGGCGACGCGCGCTTCGCCGATCGCGGGTCGGTGTTTGCCGGGCTCGGTGACATCGACGCGTTCGTGTTCGGCCAGACGGACGATGCGCTGCTGGCGCGCTGGTTCCGCGCATGCCTCGTGCTCGAGCGACCTGCGGAGCGCCGCCGCGCTGCACGGAGCGCACGCTCGCCGATCCCCTACGCCGGCTATGGCGTCATGAAGCTCGCGCTCGCTCCCGTCACGTTGCGTGGACTGCGCGTACCGATCACGCCGCGCATCGTTCGCCTTGCGCTTGCTAACCGCGGCAAGGCAGCACTCGAGGTCGCCGCCGGACGGCTGCGCGCAAGCGGGCTCCCTCCCAGAGCCCGCGAGGCACACGCCTCGCGCCAAACACTCCAGCGATGCACGGCAGCGCTGCTCTTCCCCATCTCACCCGCCGACACCGAACGCCTCGCAGCGCGCTACCTGCGACCGACCGTCGATCCGCACACCGACATGGAGCTTGCATGAACCTCGATGCCCTGAACGATTCCTCCCGCCTACTGCTCCAGGCCGAACTGCGTCCGGTCCAAGGCACACGCTTCCAGCCAACGGGATTTCCAGACCTCGGAGCCGCCGAGTACGGCGTGGCCGATGGCCGGCGAATGCTCCTACTCGAGTCCGCGCAGAGCATGGCCAATCGTCTTGAAGCGGTGTGCTGGGACGAAGCAACCGCGGACCTGGTGGCGCCGCTACGCGGGTTGCCCTACGTCCGATCGACTTTGCCCGACGGATCGAAGACGGTCTCCATCCTCGAGGCGCACCGCCTCAACTCTCCGTATCTGTGCGACGCGCGGGGCTACGAAGAAATCGAGGCGGCGATCGGCTTCACCAAGGACGCCCCCTTCGACCGACGGAAGCTGGCGGCCGCGCTGCTCCGCTTCGACCCGAACAGCCTCCTGCACGGCGTCTTCCTTGAAAAGATCGGCGGCGTGGTGCGGCTACCGCGGGCACTCTCGGCCTTCATCGAGGCCGACGAGGTCGAGGTCGCGGCCGCGGGCGGCGTCAAGTTCGACCGTGTGCAGCCAACGTCGACCGGCGACAAGACGGCTTACGGATCGTCCAACGAGGGCTACGGCAACGTGCCCTACCACCGCGACGAGTACACCGCCAGGTCGATCCGCGCCTACTTCAACCTCGACCTGGCGCTGCTGCGCGGGCTCGGCCTCGAGCCGGCCGCGCTCAAGCTCATGACGGCGCTCGCGCTTTACAAGATTCGGCGCTTCCTCGACACCGGGCTTCGACTCCGCACGGCCTGCGATCTCGACGTCGTCTCGGAGGTGCAAGTCCAACGCCCGGTCGGGTTCGAGTTGCCCGCGACTACAGAACTCGCGGCGGCGCTTCCGGGCCAGATCGAGGCGTGCGCATCGCGCTTCCATGAGCCACGCGTTCTCGAACTGGTCTACGACAAGAGCAAGAAGGCAGCGCGCACCAAGAAGGACTGAGCCATGGTCACGCTTGAGCTGCGCTTCCCGGGTGGCCGCTACCACGCCACGCCTTGGGACCACCACGTTAACGAAGGTGCGGTCGAGTGGCCGCCTTCCCCGGCACGCATCGCGCGCGCGCTGCTCGCGACCTGGCACCTCAAGGCGCACGACGAGCTGGCGGAGGACGCCGTGCGCAGCCTCTGCGAGAAGCTGGCTTCGACGCCGCCGGTCTACGCGTTGCCCGAGAACGTCACGCCGGCTCACACGCGGCACTACATGCCCGTTCGAACCGGCAACACGACCAAGATCTTCGACGCCTTCCTGCACATCGATCCACGAAGCGCGCTCGCCATCGAATGGCCGGAGCTGGCGCTGGCAGCCGCCGAGCTCGAGGCGCTCGGGATCCTGGCCGAAAGGCTGAGCTATCTGGGGCGTGCCGAGAGCTGGGTGCACGCACGAGTGGCCGACTCGGCGATCGCCTCGCCCAACGCGGCGCCGGCGGAGCAGCTGGAGCGGGGCGAAATGATCGAGACTCTGTGCGCCTTTCCGCCTTCTGACTATGCGCACTGGCGCCGCGCCGAGATCGATCGGCAAATGACGCTCGAGTTGGTCCACAAGCGGCGCAAGGACGCGGCCAAGGGCAAGCCGATCGAAAAGACCAAGCTCGCCAGGAGGGAGCGCGAGCGGATCGAGGCGAGAGTTCCCGCCGACCTGTTCGTTGCACTGCACGCCGACACCAACGTGCTGCGGAAGGACGGCTGGAGCGCGCCGCCCGGCATGCGCTGGGTGCGCTATCGCCGACCCAAACTGCGGCAGCCGACGCCGCGCA
>CAYSWE010000305.1:4751-6258 GCA_964434515.1 uncultured Phycisphaerales bacterium
CGCATCCAGCCGGTCCGTCGCACCGAGCCGACGGCCGTTCGCTTCGCGGTCAGCGGCAGCGTGCTACCGCACCTGCGCGACGCGCTCCGCTTCGGCGAGGCCGTGCGAGCGACGTTGGTCGGCAGCCGGCTCAGCGTTTTTCATGGCAAGGACGAGAGCGGCAAACCGTTTGCGCGGCACGAGCACGCGATGTTCCTACCCGAATCTCACGAGGACGCTCACGGCGCAATCACACACCTGAGCGTTTTTGCGGCCGGCGGTTTCGACGCGCGAGCGCGTGATGCACTCGACGCCCTGGCCGCCAAGGAGATCCGCACGAGCCGCACCGCCGCGCATCCCGTTCAGCTCACGCTGATCGGCATGGGCACGGCCGCGGAGCTGGGCGACGCCGGCGCGCCGCTCTTTGGTGAGTCACGCCGCTGGACATCGCTCACGCCGTTCGTCCCGACGCGCCATGCCAAGCGCCGCCGGACCGGCGCGCCTAAGCTCGACGATGACGGGCACTGGATCGGCTCACCGGAGCACGATCTGCTGCGATTGCTGCGCCTGCTGGGCAAGCCACTCGTTGCGCGCGTGGAACCAACCGACGGCGTGCGGCTCGGCGACCGACTCGTGCGCTGGCTCGAGTTCCACCGCTGGCGCCAACGTGGCAGCGGCCGGCGCGGAGACGAGCGCGGATATGGCTTCAGCATCGAGTTCCGAGAACCGCTACGCGGGCCACTGGCACTCGGCTTCGGGGCGCACTTTGGGCTCGGCGTGTTCGCGCCCGACGTAGCCGTGGCAGAATCGTGACGCGAGTTCGGGCGAACGCGCCCAAGGACGCAAGCAGGGCGCGACCGATTTGCTGGCGGAGAGGTGCTTGCTTTGCCCCGTCGACTAGGTCCAGGTTGAGCGCAAACACAAGTGCGCCGTCGGGTCGTTCGACCCAGCCGACCCACCATCCTACCGGTGGCTTGCCGGTGCTGGCCCAGCCGGTCTTGGCGTGCAGGATCCAACCGGGGCCACGGTCGACGATGAGGAGGTCGCGCACGCGGGCTTGGTCGCGGGTATCGAAGGGCAGCGCGCCGCGTCTGAGCCGGGCGAGGAACTGCACCTGCTCCACGGCTGAGATCGCCAGCGGACCGTCGAGCCAGAAGCGATCGAGTGCGCCAGCGCAGTTGGCGTTGCCGTATGGGATGCGCTGGAGATAGGAGGACTCGCGACGCGCGCCGAGGCGCCGTGCGAAACGCTGGAACACCCAGACCGTCGAGTGACGGATGGCACTCCCGAGGGTCTGGTCGCGGTTCCAAGCCGGAACACCGCGACGAACGCCGTCCCAGCGGATGGGCTGCTTCGGCTTGGAGATGAGCCCGGCATCCAACGCGAACAGCGCGTGCGCAATCTTAAAGGTGGATGCCGGAACGCGGCGCTCCCTGGCTCGGTCCAGGTCGTGGACGAAGCTCGGGCCAGTGCGCTGGTCGAGGACATACATCGTGCAAGCGACACCGGCGCGCTCGAAGTGCGCCGA
>CAYSWE010000306.1:0-6249 GCA_964434515.1 uncultured Phycisphaerales bacterium
AGACGCAGCCCGTGTCGAGGCCGCGTAGTCGGTGACCGATGAGGAGTCCCTGGCGCGCCCAGTGGCCGAACACGATCATCCATGGCCCGTGGTAATACGAATGCCAGGGACGATACGGCTCCTGAGGTGGTGGCCAGTCGCTGGCGGGGCGTCGCCCGCGTGGATCGGAATAGCGGGCAGCGAGCATGAAGTCTCGTTCGTTCGCCGTGGGGGTGGCGAACTGGTCGGCGTCCCACAGCGATGGCGGCACCGCGGCGTGCACCAGCACGACGTCGTCGAGCTTGCAGATCAGCGGCCAGGTGGAGATCCAGGATCCAAGCTGGATCCGATCTGGCGCTTCCAGTAGGTCTTGGCAGTCACGGAATCGTCCCGGATGACTCGGCTCCGGATCACAGAGGCCCGCGGCCAGCAATGCGGCCTCGTGATTTCCCAGGACGCACACGGCGTCCAGCGACCGTGCCAGGCGCAAGACCGCCGCGCTGCTCGGTCCGCGGTTGACCAGGTCGCCGACGAAGTGGAGCCGGTCGGAGGCTGGATCGAACCCCACCTTCTCGAGTAGCCGCTCGAGCTCGGTCTGGCAGCCTTGAACGTCGCCTATGAAAATGCGCATGGACCGGTCCGGGGGAGGATCCGTACAAGGAAACACCGACCTGCGCGCGGCACAAATCGGTGTTTCCGGCTTCCGATCCCTTGGGGAGCTGGAACTTCCCCGCGGGAGTATTTTCCGTGCATCTCAGTATAGCGCCTCGACGTCTTGCGCGCCAGTCCTGAGTCGACCCTCAGCGTTGCTCCAAGGGCACGTAGTCCCTCGGGTCCGGCCCAATCCAGTTGGCGCGCGGCCGAACGAGGCGATTGTTGGCAAACTGCTCGAGCACATGGGCGGTCCAGCCGGCGATGCGACTCATGGCGAAGATCGGCGTGAAGAGTCCGGGATCGATGCCGAGGTAGTAGTAGGTCGATGCCGAATAGAAGTCGACGTTGGTCACGAGACCCTTGCGTTCGCCCACGAGTCGCTCGACAGCCCGCGACAGTTCGAACCACCTAGGCTCGTTCTTGATCGTGGCGAGCCGCTCGCTGAGGCTCTTGAGAATGACTGCGCGTGGGTCGACGGTCTTGTAGACGCGGTGTCCGAAGCCCATGACGCGGCGCTTGCTGGCGAGCGCCGCCTCGATCCACGCCTCGGCCTTGTCGACATCCCCGATCTCGAGCAGCATCCGCATGACGCGCGTGTTGGCGCCGCCGTGCAGAGGGCCCTTTAGCGAGCCAATGGCGCCGGTGATTGCCGCATACATGTCCGTGAGCGTTGATGCCACGACCCGCGCCGCGTAGGTGGACGCGTTGAACCCGTGCTCGGCGTGCAGCACCAGGCATTGGTCGAAGATGTGCGCTTCTTCGTCGCTTGGTAGCTCGCCGCGGAGCATGTAGAGGAAGTTTGCCGCAAGACCGAGTTCCGGATCGGGTGGCACGAGTGTCTTGCCGTCGCGCACGCGGGCGTAGTTGGCGACCATGGTCGGTAGCACGGCGGTGAGGCGTATGGCCCGGTCCTTGGACAGCTCGATGTCGGCGAGCGCGTTTCCCTCGAGCGTGGCATCCTCTGCGGATAGGGCGCTGACCAGGGTTCGCAGCGCATCCATGGGGTTCGCGCGGGTGGCGAGGCCGTGCAGAAGGAACGTCGCCTCGGGCGAGAGCGCACGCCGCGACCGGAGCCCGGTCTCGAGTGCGTCGAGTTCGCTCTTGGCTGGCAACTCGCCGTGCCAGAGCAGCGAGGCGGTCTCGACGAAGCTCGAATGCTCCGCAAGCTGGCCGACCGAATAGCCGCAGTAGCGCAAAAGGCCAGCCGCCCCGTCGATCGAGCAGATCGCAGAGTCGCCGACGACGATGTCTTCCAGTCCACCTTTGCTCACGAACAAGGTTTAGCGAACGCGAAGAGTCGAAGCAACGAGCGCTCCCTGCGCGCCGAAGTCAATCCTCGCCGAAGAGCGAACCCTGGCTCCCGGGGGAACTGGATTCGTGCTCGGGTCGCGCTGTTGGCAATGTGCCTTGCCCCAGGCGTGCGTTCTGCAGACCGAGCCGGCGACACTGGTTGTCGAACAGCGCCTCGATCGCGGCCCAGCGCGGACCGGAGCCACAAAAACGCGAGCCGAACCGCCCGTCCTGGATGGCGCCGCCGCGGACGTCTCGAAGTGCATGCAAGACGCGCTTGCTTCGCTCCGGGCATGCGATGGCGAGTCGTTCCTCGAAGACCTGCGCGACGGAGCTAGGTAGTCGTAGGAGCGTTAGGAACGCGTAGCTGGCCCCCGCTTCGCGGGCTCGCGTGAGGATCTCCGGAACTTGGTGTTCGTTGAGCCCGGGGATGAGCGGCGCGACGGCGATCCCGGTCGGGATGCCCGCGTCTGCGGCGGCCCGGAGCGCCGCGAAGCGCTGCGATGGCGATGCGACCCAGGGCTCGAGTGCGAGGCCTCGCGCCTTTTCGACGAACGGGACGCTCACGTAGACTCGCGCATCCGGGAGCTGACTCAGCAGGTCGATGTCGCGGCGCACGAGCGCGCTCTTGGTGATGATCACCACCGGGTTGCGGTGCTGGACGCAGACCTCGAGGCAGCCACGCGTCAGCTCGTAGCGGGCCTCGAGTGCTTGATAGCAGTCGGTGACGCCGGAGAACACGATGGGCTCGCCGCGCCAGGACCGTCGCGCCAGCTCTCGATCGAGCAGCTCTGGCGCGTTGCGCTTGACGATGATCTTGCGATCGAAGTCCGTGCCGGCGCCGAGGCCGAGATACTCGTGTGTCGGGCGCGCGTAGCAGTAGGCGCAGCCGTGCGTGCAGCCGCGGTATGGGTTGAGTCCCCAACGGAAATGCAGATCCGGGCTGTCGTTCTTCGTCAGGATGGACTTGGCGTCCTCCTCGTAGACCTCGAGCGTCGCCTCCGGCGGCTGGCCGATCCACTCGATCTGGGACCCGGCCCAGGGATTCGGCGGATTGGAGACGCGGCGACGCATGGCCTCATGGTAAACCTCGGCCTGTGAGGCGCGATGAGGGGATCCGCCGCTTTGGCGTGGCTGCGTTTCGGATTGTGTTCTGGACGTTCGGCTCCCGGCTGCTCGGGCTGGTTCGCGACCGGCTCATGGTCGCAGCCTTCGGGCGCGGCGCCGCCATGAGTGCGTTTCACCTCGCGTGGGTCGTTCCCAACCTATTCCGTCGCCTGCTCGGGGAAGGCGCGCTGACCGCCGCGTTCGTGCCGGTGCTGACCAAGCAGCTGGACGAACACGGTGTCGACGTCGGGCGTCGTAGCTTCGCTGCCGTCGTCGGTGCCGTGTTGCTGCTCCTGCTTGGCCTGGTCGTTTGCGGTGCTGCCGTTGTGCTGCTCCTACCGAGTGCTTGGATCACCCGGTCGGGAACGTCCGGCGCGGACTATGCCGAGCTCCTGCGCACTCTTCTGCTGGTTCTCCTGCCGTATCTTCTGCCCGTGTCGCTCATGACTCTGGCCGCCGCGGCGCAGAACGTCACCGGTAGGTTCGCACTCCCCGCGGCGGCGCCGCTCGTGCTTAACGTTGTGTGGGTCGGGGGGATGCTGTACCTCATGCAGACCGATCTGCCGGCCGGCACGAAGATCGTCGCGATTGCCGGTGTCGTGCTGTTTGGTGGCGTGTGTCAGCTTGCCGTCCAGCTGCCAGGCTTGCACGCCAGTGGCCTACTCACGTGGCCGCGCTTCGATCTCCGGGACGCGTCGGTGCGGCGCGTCGCGCGGAACATGGCGCCCGTCGTCGTCGGTTTGTCGGTGCTTCAGTTGAATACGCTGATGACGCAGGTCATCGCCGTCTACCTCGTCGAAGCGACCGGGGCGAACACGATTCTGTTCCTGGCGAATCGGATGTTCGAGTTTCCGCACGCGCTGCTGGGCGTTGCACTTGGCACCGCGGTGTTCCCGCTGCTCTCGCTGCTCGGTGGGCGTGGCGATGAGCACGGTATGCGCGATGCGTTGGACCGCGCGCTCTCGCTCGGCATGTTTTTGGCGATCCCTGCCGCGGTTGGCCTGTTTGTGCTGGCTCGGCCGGCGCTCACTGTGCTCTTTGTTTCGGGGCAGTTTGGCGTCGCGTCGGCCCACGAGGCGGCTGCCGTTCTCCGTGTGCTCTGCTTTGCCTTGCCCGGCCTCATTGCCGTCCAGATTCTAGCGCGTGCGCACTACGCCCTGGGGGATATGCGCACGCCCGTGCGGATCGCCATCGCATTGTTTGTCGTAGCCCAGGTTCTGAACGTGACGCTGGCTCCGATCTGGGGTACTCGCGGCCTCGCGTTCTCATCGGCCTTCGCCGCGACCGCGAATGCCATCGGTTTGATGGTCGCGCTGCGGCGACGCGCCTTGCCCGGCGGCACGGGCCGTGTTCGCGCAGCGTTCGTGCGCGCGGGGATTGCCTCGTTGCCGACCGGGCTCACAGCGCTCGCTGGGCTTGCACTCGGTGAGCGCTGGGTCGGGCAAAGCGACGCGCTCCTGCTCCGCGTTCTGTGTCACCTAGTCTTCCCGGCGGTGCTCGGCGTCGGCGCGTTCCTCGTGTCGGTGCACCTGCTCCGGGCCAAGGAATGGACGGAAATCGTCGCTGCGCTGCGCAGTCGCCGATCCCGCCGCTGACGTTGTGCGCGGGCCCGCAGGCTTTACTTGGCCTTGAGGCGCTTGAGCGTCGTGCGCATCTTCTCGATGAACGCCGGGCGGATGCCCTCCGCCGCCTTGAGGACCTGGAAAGCCTTCCCGTAGAGCTTGGCGTCCTTGGCCTCCTCGGCGTGCACCGAGATCAAATACCAGAAGTTGATCTTCTCGCCGCGGGCCGTGGGGATACGCCCGGCCTTGGCCATGGCAGCAAGCTGCGCGCCGGCCGCCGCGTAGTCCTCTTTACCCTGGACCGCGGACAGGATGCTTCCGACTTCGAGGGAAGTCAGCTTGGCAGTGAAGTCCTTCCGCTGCTCGTCGGTGAGTCCCTTGAGGTCGGCAAAGGCGGCCTTGGCCTCCTTGGCCGACAGATAGGAAAGCTCGAGGCGCTTGGCGAACAGAGCGATCTTGGCCGCCTGGTCGCCGGCCTTGGCCTTCTTGGTGAGCTTGACCAGTTCGGTCTTGGTCGCCCTCGCCTGCTCCATCATCTTTTGGAAGTTGGCCGTCGTGCGAGCGACGCGCGGCAGCTTGGCGAGTACGTTGCCATCTGCATCCAGCGCGGCGAGGTAGGGAAAACCGGTGCCGCCCTTCTTGAGCAAAAGGTCCTGGTCCGCGTCTGTCTCCACATGGGAGGTGATGTGGCAGAAGAGTACGTGTTGTTTGCCGAACTCGGCAAATTGCTTCTCGAGGAGTGCGCTCCCCTCGAGTTGTGCGCAAGGCTGTCAGTAAGAGTAGCTGCGGGTGAAGTAGGCAAAAATGAGTTTGCCGGACTCGGCCGCCTTGGCTCGAGCCTTGGCAAAACTCGTGACCCAGTCGGCCTTGCTCAAGAAGTCCGCTTCGAGCTTGTGCTTGCGCTTGGCGATCAACGCCTTTTGCTCGGCGGAGATGGCCTTGTTGGCCTGCGTCTGGGCGGGTAGCGCCGTTGCGAGGACGGTCAGCGTGGCTAGCGCGCTGAGCGTCCATGGGCGGGGCAGTTGCATAGATTTTCCTTCGTTGTCCAGTTCCGCTCGGAGTCCTTTCGTTCCGGCGTGGCCCTCTTACGAGTCCACGCGTAGCGAGTTGATGGGAATTCTCGATTTCGCGGCTGGCGAGCGCTCACGTGTTCGCGAGAACCTCGGCCAAGATCCCGACTCCTGCCGAGATCCGCTCCTCGTCGAACGCCGCAAAACCCAGCACCAGGCCGCCTCGATCCGGCGGCGTGAGGTAGAAGCGCGAGAGTGGCCGCACCTGCAGGCCGCGTTCGGCAAGGCTCGAGCAGACGTCGCGATCGTGGATCCCGGTGGGGAGCAGGGCTGTCAGATGCAACCCCGCTGCGCCTGGGCGCACGATCAGCTTGTCCCCAACGCGCGTGCGAAGCTCGCGCGCGAGATGGTCGCGCCGAGTCCGGTAGACGCGTCGCATGCGTCGCAGGTGGCGGGCGAAGTGTCCCTCGCGAATGAACTCCGCTAGGACGGCTTGTTTGGCGAGGCTCGAGTGTTGGTCCACGGCCATTCGGACCTGGCAGAATGCGCTGACGAGCGGGCGCGGCAGCACCAGGAAACCCAAGCGAAGCCCCGGTGCCAGGGTCTTGCTGAACGTTCCGACGTAGATCACGCGCGCGCCACCGTCG
>CAYSWE010000307.1:0-6230 GCA_964434515.1 uncultured Phycisphaerales bacterium
TGCCGTCGAGCGTGGCCTGGCCAAGGAAGATCCCCTCGGACTCGAGTCGACCGAAGACGCCGCGCAAAGAGCTCGACTCTGGCAGGGCCGCAAGGGAGCGTTCGGCGCCATGGGCCGACTCGCGCCCGACCTCTACGTGCTCGACGGAGTCGTGCCACGTTCGCGGCTCGAGGCCGTGCTCGCACGGATCGTCTCGATCGGCGAGCGCTCGGGCGTGACGCTGTCCAATGTGTTCCACGCCGGCGACGGCAACCTGCATCCGAACATTAGCTTCGATGGACGAAACCCAGTGGAACGTGCGAAGGCACTGGAAGCCGGGTCCGAAATCCTCAAACTGTGCGTCGACGAGGGTGGCAGCATCACCGGCGAGCATGGTGTCGGATCGGAGAAGCTCGACCACATGGGTTTCATGTTCAGCGAGGACGACCTCGACACGTTCCGTGCCGTCAAGCGATGCTTGGATCCGGACGGCCTGTGCAACCCGGGCAAGGCGATCCCCACCGGCGGTTCCTGCGGTGAAGGGCGCAGCGCAAGAAACCCGGGAGCTCTCCATGTCCAGTGACACGCAAGACCAGATCGACCGGGCTGGAACGATCCTGGGCGCCCGACGCGTGCTTCGCCCTGACGGCGTCAACGCGTTGCAGGAGGCGCTGGCGCAGCTAGCGAAACCCGACGACCGAGGCGAAGCGCCACCGATCGCCGTGCTGGGGCGCGGCACACGAATCGCCGACGGAATCCCATTCGGGCCAATCGACACCGTCGTCACGACGGCGGCAATGAACCGTATCACGCGCTTTGCGCCCGACGATCTTACCTGCGGCGTCGAGCCGGGCGTGACCTTGGCGCAGCTGAGCGCGACGATCGAACAGCACGACCTGACCTTCGAGCCGGGGCCATTCCCGCAAGCGAACGAGCGAAGCATCGGTGGCCTGCTCGGCGAAGCGCCGACCTCCCCGCGCGGCTTCGATCGCGGCGCCCTGCGCTCCCAGGTGATCGGTATTCACGGCGTTGGGGCCAGCGGCGCGGCATTCCACGCCGGCGGCAACGTCGTCAAGAACGTCGCCGGCTACGATCTCTGCAAGCTCTTCGTCGGTTCGGGAGGAGCGTTCTTCGTGGCAGCGGAGCTCCAGCTGCGTCTGACGCCAATGCCAGAAGCCTGCGCCTGGCTCGAGTCCAAACCACGTCCCTGGAGCGAGGCTTACGCGCTCTGGCGCCAGACACGCGACCGGCTCGTCGATGCGCGAGCCGTCGACCTGGTGTTCGCGCCGGGCGGTGGCGCGCACGTCGAAGTGTTGCTTGCCGGCCCGCCGGCGCTCGTCGCCTCGCTCGAGCGGCAGCCTGACTTCGGCGTGGTCGCGTCGGGCCGTGAGAGTTGGCACCGGGCGCCCCCACCACCGCCCACGGCACTAGCACTCGTGCGCGGACGCATCCTTCCGACCAGCGTCGGCCAACTCGGCGCGACGCTAGATCAAGACACGCACGCGAGATTCCATCTGCAAGGCGCCTTCTGGCTTGCAACCGAGCACATGGAGCGAGTGGACTTCCCACCGGACGCGATCGTCCGCCCGGTCCGCGGCGTAGCGCCCTCGACCAGCGGACACTCGCGCGTGGCGCGACGACTCAAGGACGTATTCGGTGCCAATCTCTGCCCCACTCGGACCGCATTCGATGCCAGTTGAAGCCAAAGAACTCATGGCCGCCTACGAAGCGAGCCTCGACTGTGTGCATTGTGGGCTCTGCCTACCGGTCTGCCCAACGTACACCGTGCTGTCGAACGAAACCGACTCGCCACGCGGGCGCATCTACCTCATGCGGGCACTTGCCGAGGGGCGCCTGTCGACGGACGAGCCGACACTGCGTCCGCCCATCGACCGATGCCTCGACTGCCGAGCCTGCGAGAGCGCCTGCCCATCGGGCGTCCGATACGGTGACATCCTCGAAGACGTCCGAGCTCATCTGTCGGAGCAAGCAACATCAGCAAGCCGCTCCAAGGCGCTGCGCTCGAGAGCCCTGCGCGGCATGCTCGATCGCCTGGTCGCCAACCATGCCGGACACCGTGCGTCCATGGCGCTGCTGGCGTTCGCACAGAAGGCCCGGCTCACGCGCCTCGCCCGCTTCTTGCCCATGCCGCGTTGGGCCAAACAGAGCCTCAAACTCCTACCGCGCCTTCCGGATGCCAACGAACGGGCGCCGATCGCTCCTGGTATCTACCAACCGTTTGGCGAACTCCGGGCCGAGGTCGGCCTGTTCACCGGATGCATGATGGAGACGCTGTTTGGCCGCGTGAACCGAGCTCTGCTGTTTGTCTTGCGGAAAAATGGCTGCCGCGTTCACGTGCCGGAACACCAAGGCTGCTGCGGCGCGCTCCATCTCCACGCGGGCTTTCGAGCCACGGCGCGCCCACTCGTCGACGCAAACCTGCGCGCGTTTCCCGAGCACCTCGACGCAATCGTGCTCGACTCGGCGGGATGCGGCTCGGCAATGCGGGAGTATGGACATTGGTATCCTGCGGCCGCGGCATTCAGCGCCAAGGTCATCGACATGTCCGCGTTCCTGGTCGAACTCGGTCCGCGCCCACCCCAGCTCCCGCTGGTGCGCGCGATTGCCTACGACGACGCCTGCCATTTGTGTCACGGCCAGGGCGTGCGCTCCGCGCCCCGAGTGCTACTGGACTCGATCCCGGGGATCCGCTTCGCCCACGTAGAGCGCCCGGAAGACTGCTGCGGCAGCGCCGGTATCTACAACCTGCTGCACCCGGAACTCGCCGGCCCGATCCTCGAGCGCAAGCTGGACGACCTCCTGGCGAGCGGCGCCGACACGGTCGTCACCGGCAATCCAGGCTGCATGCTGCAAATCCAAGCCGGCCTTCGCGGACGCGGCAGCGAGGTGCGCGTGCTACATACCGCGGAGATTCTCGCGGCTGCGTACGGGATGCAGAACACGTCGGGAACGAAGTCCGACGCCAAGCCTTAGCCGATAGGCCGCTTACCCGATATGCCGCTTACCCGATATACAGCGCGGCGGCGTTGGACCAAGCGAACGGCAGCGGACGCAGCTTGTTCGTCCCGTCGTTGATGGCCCACTGGGCATAGAGCACGATCCCCTGGAACTGCGTGACCGCGGGGATTCCGAACGGAACCGATCCCACGCCGGCACCCGGGGAACCTCCAACGGTTGAGGTGAAAAAGTTCAGCAACGGATCGACGAACAGGGAGCACCCAGGCATCCCGATCGGCCGCAAATCCAGCGGGAGCTTGAACGCGCCGAACTGCTTGTCGCTGAAGCCCCAGAAGAGAATCGCCGCCACACCGGGCTTGGCCTTCGTAATGTTGACGCGCAGAGCCGTGTTTCCGACCAGCGGCAGGCCGTTCGTGCTGATCTCGGGGGTAAACCCACCTTCGCCCTTGCAGCCGGTCCCAAACGGGAGCGTAACCCCCTCGACGAACTCGAACTCGGAGACGAGTCCGGTTCCACCCTGAATGAAGGTGGCTCGCGACGCACTTGGGCTGATGGCCCACATCGACGTCATCCCAACCGAGAAGTCGGACGTGATCCAGTCAAACCAGTAGAGGAAGGGGCGGTTGGCGTTGCCGTTCTTGAAAACACGGACTTCCATGACGATGTCGCGCTCGTGATCCCAGGTAAACTCCTGGGTGAACGGAAACGACACGACGAAGCCCCCCGCCACCGACCGCGGCAATGTGACCGTCTTGCGCTGAAACACCAGCTGAGCGCCCTTGAGGTTGTCCGCAAAACGGGTGGTCACGTTTCCCTTGTGGTGCCCCATGACGATCTGCACGTCGACGGTCTTGCCCGCATTCCCACTGCTCTTCGTACGGAACTTGATCCCGCGGATGCGCACAGGCTTCTTGATCACCGCTTGCAGCTCCTTGGCGGTCCAGATCTGCTGGAAGCGGTTCGGCTGGAGCGCAAACGGCGTCTGACTCATGCTGCGTCCGGGGGTCGTCCGGTACTTTTTGGGAATGACGCCGGTCCGCGGCTGCGCAAGCAGCGACCCGGTCGAAACCAACGCTGCCAGAAGCGCTGCCGTCCAATGTGAGTTTTGAAAGAGTGTCATGGCAAACCGTCCAGTGTGTGAGTTCAGCAGGGGCCGGGCAGAGGTTGAGAGTAGCTCACCCTGAATAGTACCCGAGGTTCCCGGCGGCAACGCGCTCAGGGATAAATCAGTTCGGACGTTCGCACGGTCGTTGTGGGCTGGCCGGTCCCACCGCCGATGACGACAATGGCGCAAGACGACAGACGCACGGTGACTTGGCTGACACGTGGCGTGCCGAGCGACGGCAGAATCGTCCATCTGCCGGAGGCCGCGTCGAATGCCTCGCAATTTGCGACGGCCTTGGGATTCAGCAGGGAGCCCGTAGCGCCGCCAAACAGGGCAAAGCGCCCATCCCCGAGCGTCGCGCCCCCCATCAGAGCTTTGCCGACCGGAAGGCTTCCGGTCGAACTCCACACGTTCTTCGCCAGATCGAGAATCTCACAGGCCTTGGTCCCCTGGTTCGTGAGACTCCCGCCAACGCCACCCGCCACGAGCAGCCGATTCCCGGCAAGCAGGATGGACGCATGGCCGGCGCGGGCGAGCTTCATCGGTGCGAGCCGGCTGATGCGACCCGTCTTCGGATCGAACACATCGACGGAGTTCGAAAGCTTCGGAATCTTGATGATGAAGCGCGTCCAGCTGACACCGCCCACGATCACGACGCGCCCGTCCGGCAGCAAACGGGCCGTGTGGCCCGCGCGCGGCACCGACATCTTGGGCCCTTTCGACCACTTGCCCGTCTTGGGGTCAAAGAGCTCGGTCGAGGCGAGGGCCGAGCCAAGCGCGGTCAGCTGGTTGTTGAGGTCACTCAATCCACCGGCCACAAAGATCCGACCGTCCGAGAGTCGGGTCGCGGTGTGCACCGTGCGCTTGTCAAACATGGGCGGAGCCTTCGTGAAGGCGTTCGTCTTCGGGTCGTAGTAGTCGCACGTCCGCTGCGGATCATTCTTCGCGTCGACACCACCTAGGAGCATGCTGCGCCCGCCCGGCAAGTCGACGACCCGATACACGGCGCGCGCCTGCGTCATGCGAGGCCCAGCCGAAAACGTCCGAGTAGCCGGATCGTAGACCTCGGTCGAATCCCAAGCGGTCAGAGCCAGCAATCCACCGCGACCGCCGCCACAGATCAACGACTTGTCGTCGCGCAGCGCAATCGAGTCGGCCCAGGCGCGGCCGCTGGCGAGCGTCTTGAACGGATCGAGCCGCCACCTTGTCGGAAGTTCGAGCGGCACGACCACAACGGAGGACATCTTGCGGAACAGCCGACCGGACACTCCAGGGAACTCGATCGCCTGGTGGAGCAGCGACAGACCGGCGAAGGCCGGGTCATTCGGCAACGGAAAGGGGAAGTTGGCCTTGCCTCGAATGTCGAAACGCCCCACGAGCGTGATTCCGAGCAGATCGAAGCCAACGCCAACAAACCGAGGGTCGGCTCGATCGATCGCCGCGAGGGGAAAGTGCCCGCGCTTGGTCGAGGTGAGGAAGAGAAACTGCCGCGTGATTTTCCCACCCGAGAGTTGGTGCATCACGGGACGTCCCAGCCCCCGCGCACACACGGTATAGCCAAGGTCGCCCTGGGCGCTCAGCCGGGTGACAGTCCCAGCTAGAAAAAGGATCGCAACGCAGATCGATATACGCACGGCCAAGGTCTCCGAGTAGATTGGTCATCAGCATAGCGCAGAAACCTGGCCGAAGAGGCAACCTCCAGGGTCGTCAGGAGAGCCAGATCGATCTACCCTGGAGCTTTTGTCATCCTCCAGCAAACCATCGAGCGAGACTCTGTGCACAGCCCAATCCTCCTGTTATCCGCCAGCGCTGCGGCTCTATTCTCCCCGCTCCCGGCGCAGGACAGCCCGAAGTCCAAGCCTGCTGCGACCGCGACCACGAAACCAGCGTCGGCAAAAGGGTCGACTACGAAGACGACCAAGTCCGGCCTCAAATACCGTGTCCTCAGAGCGGGCAAGCCTGGCACGAACCCCAAGTTGGGTGAGCAAGTGCGAGTCCACTACACCGGCACGCTCACCAACGGCAAGAAGTTCGACTCCTCACGTGACAGGGGTCAGCCGTTCAACTTCCGCGTTGGTGGCCGAGTGATCACCGGCTGGAACGAAGGCGTGCAGCTGATGACCGTCGGGTCACGCTACGAGTTCACGATCCCGCCCAATCTCGCCTA
>CAYSWE010000308.1:0-4179 GCA_964434515.1 uncultured Phycisphaerales bacterium
GCTCCTGCGGCTCGTGTGCGCAAAGGGCCTGCTCCGAGGCGCGGGCAACGCGAGCCAGACCGTGTTCGCACGCAGGACGCTGCTCGACTACACGCGCTCGAACGACCGCGAACTCAAGATCCAAGGCGCACTGGCGCTCTACGAGGTCGGTGGCGCATTTCAGACCACGGCGCGAGCGATTCTCGAGCAGATCGAGTACGAGCCGACCGCCGAAGGCAAGCTAGCACACGCATACCTCGAGCGGGAGCGGCGCCAGCGCGAGTTCGAAGCGCTGACGCGCAAGCTCGCCCACGAAATCACCAGCGACCGGCCTGCAGGCCCACCCCGCAACGGCAAGCTGAATCTGCTGGTCGAACTCATGAGTCTGATCCATGCGGTGCACATGGAGGGCGACAAGCTGGACAGCGGCTTCCTCGTCGAGCATGCCGCACACGGGATGCTCAAGGGACTCGACCGCTTCTCGAGCTTCCTCTCGAGCGAACAGTACGCGCGCTTCTACTTCGATCTCAACCGGCACTACGGCGGCATCGGCGCGTTCGTGCGCATCGATAACAGTGGCGTGTTCAGCATCACGCGACCGATCTACTCCGGCCCGGCCTACCGCGCCGGTCTCCTGTCCGACGACCGGATTCTCAAAGTCAACGGCTGGGACACGATCGACCAGAACCTCGATGAGATCATTCGAAGGCTCAAAGGCAAGCCCGGCACGACGGTCAAGCTGTCGGTCTATCGACCGGGCTGGGCAGAACCACAGGACATGACGCTGACGCGCGCCGAGATCCGAGTGCCCTCGGTCAACGACCTCATGCTGCCCGGCAAGATCGGCTACGTCGAACTCATCACCTTCGCCGCCGACACCGGAAGCGAACTCCACACCAAGCTGGAACAGCTCAAGAAGGAAGGGGCGCGCGCCATCATCATGGACCTGCGCAGCAACTCCGGCGGCTACCTCGAGCAGGCGCGCGCCGTCGCCGGGCAGTTCCTGCCGAAGGGTAAGCTCATCGTCTCCACCAAGGGACGCGACAAACGGCGCGAAGACCTCAAGAGCCTGCACGATCCGATCTACCCGGACGTGCCGATCGTCGTCCTGATCAACGGCAACACCGCCTCCGCTTCGGAGATCGTCTCCGGTGCGTTGCAGGACCACAAGCGCGCCACGATCGTCGGCACGCAAAGCTATGGGAAGGGCTCGGTCCAGAACCTGTTTCGGCTGCGTTCCGCACCGCCGGAGCCGTTCGAGGACGAAAACCACAACCGGATTCGGGACAGTTGGGAGCGCTACACCGACAAGAACGGCAACGGCAAGTGGGATCCGGGTGCCCGCGCACGGCTGACCATCGCCTACTACTACCTGCCGAGTGGACGCCTGCTGCATAAAGTCATCGATCCGAAGACTGGCAAGCCCAAGAACCCAGACTACGGCGTGATCCCGGACGTGAAGGTCGAGTTTCCCAAGCTCAAGCCGGTGGACCTATGGAAGAACTCGCTCATCAACGAGCTTTGGCAGTCCCACAAGCTGCACAAGTACGTCGACGCCCACCTGTCCGGCAACCAAAAGCTGTTTCTCGAACTGGCCGAGGGCGACGAGGGCAAGACGGACCGCTACCCGGACTTCGACAAGTTCTACGCGAGCCTCGACACCAAGCTCGACCGCAACGATGTCCGCAAGTGGCTGCGCGCCGTTGTCCGTGAGAAGGTCGCCGACCTACGCGGCAAGGCCTGGCCAGGGATCCGCATCACCGGCGATTTCCAGGAAGACGTTCAGCTTCAGGTGGCCGTGAAGGTCGTGCTCGAGAAGCTCGGCGAAAAGGTCGAGAACATCGCCGCCTACGCGAACGTGCTGAAGCTGCCCAAGCCCGAAAAGACGGACAAGAAGAAGGGCGACTGATCGGGGCCGGCAGCCGGGACTCTACTGGCTGCCGACTGCTACTGGCTGCCGACTGCTACTGGCTGCCAAGCTGCCAGGGGGCTGCTACGCGGTAGTCCTGCTCGAACACCCGCTCAAAGTCGTAACCGTCTGCAAAGTCCTGGATGGAGTCTTGCGGGCGGCGCTGAAGCAGACCGATGGAGATCAGGTTGAAGACGACCTGACCAAAGTCTTCGGTGCTCAGGATGCCCCACTGGTTGAAGACCTCCTTGGCCATCGGGCCGAAGCGCTCGCGGCCGACCTCCCGAATACCCTCGAGCAAGTCGCGCCCGCCGATGTGGGAGTTGCGCGAGGACCGCACACTCGGGCGATCCTGCATCGTGTGCTCAAGCGCATCGAGCACAAAGAAGTAGGCATTCTTTGCGTATCGCGGATCCCTTCCGCACAACGCAACGATCTTGTCTTCCAGGCGGTCACTCATCCGAACTCGTTCTCCCGCGGCCCGATCCTCTACCCTCGTCCGCGTCATCCGAGAAATGGGCAGGGCATCCTGCCCGCGACGCGAGCGTCGGGCAAGGGGCTTCTTGGGCTATCGGTCCGATCGCGTCGGGGCTTGAGCGGCACGGAGTTGTTCCCCACACAATCCGGCCAGGACGAGCTCTGCGCCAAGCCCGAGATCCAGGTCCTCGAGCGCACGAAGCACCCCGTCGAGCCGGTCCCAAGCTCCCACATCGCCGCGAAGCCCGGCCTCGCGAAAGAACAGCGTCGTGAGACGCAACACCTCACGGGCGCGGCGTTGTTTGGCCTCGCGAATCCCGCCGCTCTCGACAACGACATCGGCGAGCGCATCCCGAACCCAGAGCGGCGGCGTCATGTCACCACGAATCAACGGCTGGCAGATCGCATCCAAGCGCACCAACCCTTCGGCGGCGAGTTCGCGGGCGCGACCGAGCGAGCCGCCTGAGAGTTCGGCGACGCGGCGTGCGTCCTCCGCCGAGCAGCAGCCCTCCTCCGACAAGGCTCTAGCGACTTCACCCGCGGCAAGCGGAGGAACGGCCAGCCGATCGACGCGTGAGCGCACGGTATCGAGCAACGCTTCGGGCCGCGCTGTCGTGAGCACGAGCCAAGTCTTGGGCAAAGGCTCCTCCAGCGTCTTGAGCAGAGCGTTCTGGCCCTCGGTCGCGAGTCGCTCCGCCTCGAGCAGGATCGCCACGCGGCCACGCCCCTCGATCGTGCCACGACCGAGCTCCTGGATCATGGCACGGACATCGGCGACGGGAATCCGCGTCTTTCCCACAGGACGCTGCACGACCACCAGGTCGGCATGCTGCCTCGAATCGACCCGACGACACGCGCCGCACACACCACACCCACCCGCCACACGGGCTTCTCGACAAAGCACGCCGCGAGCGATCCAGCCCGCGACCGAGTGCTTACCGACGCCGTGCGGCCCGGTGAGCAGCATGGCGTGGTGCAGTCGCCCCTGATGAAAGCTCGACTCCAGCCGCTCGCGCAGCGCGTCGAGTCCTCGACAAGGCCAAGTCATGCCTGCCCCTCCAACAAGTCCGCGAGCGCGCCCCGACAACGTGCTGCCACGTCCTCACGCGAGCCCGCGGCAGAAACCACACGGACCAACCCACGGTAGCGTTCGGCAAGCTGGCGAAAACCGGCGCGGACGCGCTGCAAGTAGGACTCGCCGCGCACCTCGAATGCGTCGCGAGCCCGTCCGCCGCGTCGAGCCGTCGCGGTCGCGACGTCCAGGTCCAAGACCAGGATGCGATCGGGCCAGCACGCGCCGTGCACGCGACGCGCAAGCTGCTCGAGGAAGGATAGCTCGACGCCGCCGACGAGCCCCTGATAGACCCAAGTCGCCAGGAACGAACGATCGAGGAGAACGTGCACGCCCTCGGCGAGCCGCGGCGCAATCCGCTCGATCACAAGCTGCCGCCGGCTCGCCATGAACATGAGCGCTTCGACCAGCGCATCGTCGTCGTGACGATCCGCGGTGAGCAGCGCAGCACGCAGAGCCTCTCCGAGCGTGGTCCCACCAGGTTCGCGCAGAACGCACGCGCGTTTCCCGCTGGCCTCCAGCGCGTTCGCCAGCCGCTGGATCTGCTCGGACTTGCCAACACCGTCGACACCGTCCATCGCAAGCAAGAGCCCTCGATCAGTCATGCGCGAAAGACTAGTGGCCTGTCGCAGAAGTTCAGCACATATCTTTCGACCAGGTCTCTCCGGCCCTAACGGAGTGCCCTATCGGAGTGCCCTATCGGAGTGCCCTATCGGAGTGCCCTATCGGAGTGCCCTATCGG
>CAYSWE010000308.1:4279-6228 GCA_964434515.1 uncultured Phycisphaerales bacterium
AGTGACTGCACCCGATGGCGGAAATTCGGGTCGTTCTCCATGCGCTTTTCGACACAGCGCATCGCGTAGGTCGACGCGGACGTGGACCGCCAGCCGAGCGTGCGTGAAATCTCCGCGCCAGAGACGCCGGCCTCGCGGGCCAGAAAGACGACGACCTGACGAGGCACGCTCAGGCGACGACAGCGCCCGCGGTTCGTGAGCTCCGCCGCGCGCACACCAAAGTCCACCGCGACTCGCTCGATCAGTGACCGGACCAGCCCCGGCTCGCCGACATCGGCTTGCACGGAGTTTGCCCCCAGGGCCGGCGCTGCGCGCACCAGCGCCCCGTAGCTGCGCGAGGTCCGCACGACTCGGTCGAATGCGACTGCGTCCGTCTTCCGGCGACAGCCGAGCCGCTCGAGGTAAACTCTGCGCGTCTCCAGGAGCGGCGCTTCGACGCGCACTGGCATCCCACCAAGAAAGCGCGAGACGAGCGTGCTGTGGAAGTCGCGCACCTGCCGGGGATGATGGCGGCCGAGCAGCACGACCTGCGCCGAGCGCGCGCGATACTCGTCAAGCAATCCGCGCAGTTCGATCTGCGCGCGCCGCTTGCCTCGCAGCCGATGCACTTCGTCGATGATGAACAACGAAGACTCGAGCAGCGACCGACGCCAACCGAGCACGCCATTGGTGCGGACCTTCTGCGCCACCGTGTCGAAGAACGACAGCCCCGTCCAAAGCGACGCGGGCTGGTCGCATGCCTCGAGCATCCGCTCGAGCAAGAACGACTTCCCGACACCGGTAGGCCCGAACAAAAACACCGGGCCGGCGCCCGCATAGCGACGAGCCGCCACGCCTTCGAGCACTTTGGAAGCGATTCGATTGCCCGCATCGATGAGCGGCGCCATCGCACGCGCGTCGATCTCACGGAACGCGAGAATACGGACCTCGACGGCGACTCCCAGATCCTGCCCCAACAACTCGGCGATGCGCGCGCGCGCCCGCGCCACGACCGAAGGACTCGGCGCCGGGATGCGAGCGCGCAGCCTGAGCGTCGCCTTCTCGAAACTCTCTGCCACGAGCCCTACGAGGAACTCGCGCTGCCGCCCGAGGAATTCACTCTCAAGGCGCGCGATGACACGCGACAGGTTGTCCTGCAACGGTGCGAGCATAGCGACAGAAACCGCGCCGCCACGCAGCTTGGACTGCGCAGCACAGCGCTGAATGGTGAGTTGGGGCAACAGGAACCGAAGGCTTCAAGAACGACCGCGGACCAGCGCAGAGTGTCGTGCTGTCCAGCGAACGGCGGTCCCTCGTGAACGCCCAGTCATAACGAAAGGTTGCCCGCAGGACAATCGCGTTCTGCATGCGCGGCCACGTCCGGGCCGAGCACGCGGCATCACCCGCCGATCAAAAAGTTGACGACGTCGCCGTCCTGCATGTCGTAGTCCTTGCCCTCGACGCGTAGCTTGCCGGCGGCCTTGACGCCTGCTTCGGTCCGATGTTCTTCGAGATCCTCGATCGAATGAATCTGCGCACGAATGAACTTCTTCTCGAAGTCGGTGTGGATCACAGCGGCGGCCACCGGTGCCTTGTCCCCAGCTCGGAACGTCCAGGCGCGAATCTCTTTCTCGCCCGCCGTAAAGTACGTGCGCAGGCCAAGCAGGTGGTAGGCCCGCTGGATCAGTCGATCCAGCCCCGCCTCCTCGAGCCCGAGTTCGTCCAGGAACACCGCCGCGTCTTCGGGCTCCAGCTCGGTGAGTTCGCACTCGATCTGGCCGGCCAGAGCGATCGCCTCCGCGCCATGCGAGGCCGCCCAATCCTGGACGATCGCGAAGCGCGCGGAGTCGCCGCCGGCGTCGCTCTCGTTGACGTTGGCGACGTACAAGACCGGCTTCGCGGTCAGCAGGAACAGCGGGCGCAGGAGTTCGAGTTCCCGTGGTTTGAAGCCCATGTTTCGGACCTGTTCA
>CAYSWE010000309.1:0-6196 GCA_964434515.1 uncultured Phycisphaerales bacterium
AACGTCGACTGCACGCTGCGGCCACCGGCCAGGTAGGGAATCTCCACGTGCACGGCTGCTGCATCCTCGGCAGTGCGGAACAAGAGCCCCCCTGCGGGCGCGGCGGCGAGTCCCATCTTGTGTGGATCGATCGTGATCGACCGCACACCCAGTAGCGAAAAATCGAAGCGCGGCGCGGGTAGGCCGAGTTCTTCGAGGAAGGGAAGCACAAATCCGCCATACGCCGCGTCCACGTGCAGCCAGGTCCCAGTCGCACGCGCGAGTCTCGCGAGCTCGGCAATCGGATCCACGAGCCCGAGCGGCGTGCACCCAGCGACCCCGACCAGCGCCAGCGTCCTGGGTCCTACGAACGCCTTCGCAGCCTCAATGTCCAAGACGCGGTCGCTGGTCAACGGTACACGTTTCAGCTCCAGGTCGAGCAGGCTGGCCGCCTTGTCATACGAAACGTGCGCGCTCTCTGGCAGCACGACTTCGTTGCGTCCCGAATGCCGCGCCCGTGTCCTTGCCGCCCACAGCGCAACGATGTTGGCCTCGTTCCCGCCGGTGACGAGCTGCCCGGACGCGGCCGGATGCCCGAGCAGCGAACCCAGCATCGAGATCGTCTCCGCTTCGATCCGCGCTGTGCCGGGAAAGAGCCCGGGGTCGCCGACGTTGCTCGCCAAGAAACGTGCGAACACTTCCCGGACGATTGGGTGCGGCTCAGAGATCATCGACCCGAGGATACGCCCTTCGCCATAGTCGAAATCGGGCAGCAGCCGATGCTCAAGCTCGTCGAACACCGCGCTCGCATCCGTGCCGTACTCCGGAAACTCAATCATGAGGTCGTCATAGACCGGCGACTGCCCCAACGGAAGAGCGGCGTCCAGCGCTATCCGCGCACGCCCTGCTCCATCGCGAGCCGCTGGCGCTCCATGTCTGCGACCATGCCGAACTGCACACGGCAGCGATCCAGGTTGTGCAGATCTCGGGTCGTCTTGAAATAGTGATCCCCCGCCAGGTAGTCGGTGAGGAAACGCAGCCCGATCGTCAGCGTGACCACGCGAGCAGCCAACGGCATGAGTTCTCGCTCATGCCGAGACAGAAACGCCGCGGCGTGCTCGAGGTATCCGTCGACCAGCGCCCGATAGAGGACCAAGTCGGTGCCAACACGATCGAGGTCCGTCTCATCCTCGAGGGTCCGTGCTGCCGTGAAGCGCACCAAATCCCCGAAGTCATACAGGGACCAGCCCGGCATGCAGGTGTCGAGATCGACGACCGCCACGGCCTTGCCGGTGTGCTCGTGGAACAACACGTTGTTGAGCTTGGTGTCGCCATGGACAACGCGTTGCTTCAGCGTGCGATCGCGGATCCTACGCTCGACCGCTTCGATCATGGCAGCACGCTCGAGGGCAAACGCAATCTCCGGCTGCGCCGACGCGAGCCGTCCCACAGGGTCGTCTGCGAGCACCTTGCGGAGTTGACGAAGGCGCGCCCCCGGGCTGAAGAACTCAGGGATCGTTTCGCGAAGATTCCGCACATCGATGTCGGCGAGCAGGCTCTGGAATCGGCCGAAGACGCTGGCCGCTTCGAACGCGCGATCCGGGCTTTCGCAAACATCGAACGCGATGGTCTCCTCGAGAAACTCATAGGTTCGCCAATCCCAGCCCGCTTCATCGCGCAAGTAGGCGCCCCCCGCGTCGGTTCGAACCAACCGCAGCGCCTGGAACGCGCAGCGCGTCGGCGGCGGCCCGAGTTTGGCGCACAAGTGCGTGCTGATGGCCTCGATGTTGTGCATCAGTCCACCGACGTCGTGGAACACGTCGTGGTTGATGCGCTGGTGCAGATAGCGACACGTCGTCCCATCCGCGTGCCGCCACGAACTCACAAACGTGTCGTGAATGTGGCCACGCTCGAACGGCTCGAAGCCCGCGAACTCACCATCGATTTGGAACTGCCGGCAAATGCTGCGGGCGGCATGACCGGTCAGCATGGCGGCAGGGTCAGAACTCTTGGTCATGTTGTCGGTCCAGGTGTCTCCCCCACCCGGGACTATAGCGTGACGCCCGGTCCCAGGGAGACGGTAAGTCGCGAACCGCCGCGAACCCCCACATAACGTGAGCGCGTGAGGTGCGAGCGGGGTAAAACGTGCGCGCTCATGGCTCAGCAAAAACACGACCCGCGCGCTAGGAAGGCATCGACACCAGGGCCAATCGACCTGAACCCCCGTTACGATGCGGCCCTCGACTTCCCACGCCGGGAGTTCGGCTGCATGACCGCCAAGGACTACGACGAGCTGGGCTTCCTGTGCGGCCTCGAGGTGCACCAGCAGCTCCAGACCCGCGGGAAGCTTTTCTGCCGCTGCCCGGCCGGCGTCCAGACGACACGCGTCGACGCCGAACTCCTGCGCCACATGCGCCCAACGCTCAGTGAGATGGGCGAATACGACGGCTGCGCCCTGATGGAATTCAAGACGCGCAAGGAGATCGTCTACCAACTCGCACGATCGTGCACCTGCACTTACGAAATGGACGACACGCCGCCGTTCGAGATCGACGAGGAGGCGGTGCGCTCCGCGCTGGCAATCTCACGCCTGTTCGGCCTGCAGTTGATCTCCGAGCTGCACGTGATGCGCAAGCAGTATCTCGACGGCTCGATCCCAACCGGTTTCCAGCGCACGGCGATGCTCGGTGTTGGCGGCGTCATTCCTTTCCGAGAAAGCGAACTCGGTCCACGTGAGCTGCGGATCCGTCAGCTGACGCTTGAGGAGGATTCTTGCAGGGAGGTCGCCGATGTCGGCCACCGGATCACCTTCCGAACCGATCGGCTCGGGATGCCCTTGATCGAGACCGTGACCGAGCCCGATCTGTTGACGCCCGGCGACGTCGAACTCGGCGGCCGTCTGCTTGCGCGCGTCGCACGCGCGAGCGGCCTGGTTCGCCGTGGTGCAGGCGCGGCCCGCCAGGACGTCAATGTCTCGATCGCCGGCAGTCGTCGGGTCGAGATCAAGGGCGTCTCGCAGCATCGCGTTCTCCCACGACTCGTCCACATCGAGGCGTTTCGACACCTTGAGCTGCTGCGCATCCGTGCCGAACTCGAGCGCCGCAGCGCCGACCGCTCCCTGTTCGCGCCGCCAGCGCCCGGGTTGCCATGGGAAACGAGTGAGCTTGTGACCGACGTGACCAGGATGTTCCGCACAACGGTGACCGATATGCCGGGGCCGGCGTTCGGCGACTCGCACGACGGGGCCGTGACCTGTGCGGTGCGCCTGCGCAAATGCGCCGGTATCCTGGCGTGCCCGACACAGCCCAGCCGCACGTTCGCCGACGAGATCGCGGATCGCGTCCGCGTCATCGCCTGCCTCGACCCCCGCTCTGCCATGCTGCACTCCGACCGCCCCCAGACGCTCAGTGCCAGCGCCTGGCGCGAGTTGCGTCGCGCCGTGGTCGCCGACGCGGTCGACGCGGTCATCGTGCTCGCCGGGCCGGCCGAAGACGTCGCCACAGCGGCGCGCGAAGTCCTGATCCGCGCCGCCGACGCCACGATCGGCGTGCCGTCCGAAACGCGGCAGGCATTCGCCGACGGAACCACCGGATTCGAGCGCATTCTGCCGGGCGCCGACCGCATGTATCCCGACACCGATACGCCACCGCTACCGATCCCGGACGCCTGGTGCAATCCCAGCGTCGTCGCCGACGTCGAGTTGCCGTGGGATCAGGAAGCGAGACTGCTGGCGAGAGGCCTCGACCAACGCACCGCGCGCGCCTTGCTCGATGCGCCCTGGGCCGACCTCTTCGACGCCGTGAGCGCGGACGCAACAGACGCACTCGTGCCTCGACTCGCCCATGCGCTGGCCAAGCAGATCCCGCCGTTCTTGCGCAAGCACCCGGGCGCGCTCCTGCCGACGGCCGGGCAAATCCGGCCCATCGTCGAGGCGGTGCGGCATGGCCGGATGCACATCTGCGGGCTCGAAGCCACGCTCGAGGATGTCCTGCGTCGTGGCACGGCGAGCCCCGATGCGATCGTCAGCGCGCATTGCCACCAACCCGGCGACCAGGCGGCGCTGCGAGCCGCGATCGAAGCAGCCACGCAGGCCCTCGGCAATCTCAGGACACCGTGCCCCGAGGCCAGGCAACGTTGGGCCATGGGACGAGTCCTGCGCGCGTTGCCGCGGGGTCGTATCGATCCGGCCGAGGCGCGACGCGCGATCCGCGCGGCGCTCGGCCTGGACTCCAGCGCGGATGAGGCCGCACGATGACCACCGACGATCCCTACAAGGGCTACCGCGAGCCGATCCGATCCATCATGCAGCGCTTTGACGTGCGGGTCTGGTCCGAGATCCGCGCCCACACGACGCGCGGCATCTTCGCGGGCCTTGTCCTGCCGCGCTCGGAGACCTCCGACGCCGAGCACCTGGTGCTCAAGCTCGTAAGCGGCTACAACCTCGGCCTACGCGCCGAGACCATCGAGTCGCTCGAGAAGCTGGGCTACAAGGAAGCACACTACAAGATCCCCGAGGAGGACTTCCCCGTCGATCCGGCCAAGCCGCGCGTGATGCTCTTCGGCACCGGCGGCACGATCGCCTCGCGTCTCGACTATCGCACCGGCGCAGTGATCCCCGCGTTTAGTCCGGGCGAGCTTTACGGCTCCGTCCCGGAACTCGCCGATGTGTGCAACCTCGAGACCGAGAAGCTGTTCGGCGAATTCTCCGAAAACATCGGCCCGGAGCACTACAAGGTCCTCGCTGAGCGGACCGGCCAGGCGATCCGCGACGGCTATGCCGGCGTCTGCATTGGACACGGCACGGATACGATGCACCACACGGCCGCGGCGCTGAGCTTCATGGTGCGCAACACGCCGGTGCCGATCGTCATGGTCGGTAGCCAGCGCTCGTCAGACCGGCCGTCCTCGGACGCCGCGCGCAATCTCGTGCACGCGACCTGGGTAGCAGCCCACGGCCCCATGGCCGAGGTCATGGTCTGCATGTTCGGCCCGACGTCGGATCGCTACAACCTGCTGCACCGCGGCACGCGCGTGCGCAAGATGCACAGCTCCGTCCGCAGCACGTTCCGCACGCTGGGCGATGTCCCGCTGGCCCGTATCGAGGGCACAGAGTTCACCCCGATCCACCGCGAGTGGGCCGCGCGCCGCGACGATCGTGACGTCGACATCGAGGCCTGCTTCGACGAGCGCGTGACGATCCTGTATTACTATCCAAACATGCAACCCGACGTGATCGACGCACTCGTAGACTGCGGCTATCGCGGCATCATCATCGCCGGAACCGGCCTCGGGCACGTCAACCGCAAGGTCTATCCGGCGCTCCGGCGAGCGCGCGAACACGGCGTGCAGCTCTACATGACCCTGCAAACGCTGTGGGGATTCGTACAGATGAATGTCTATGAAACCGGACGAGAAATCCTCGAGCTTGGCGTCGTGCCACTTGCCAATATGCTCCCGGAGGTGGCGTATGTGAAACTCGGCTGGGCACTCGGCAGGCATCCAGACGATCCGGCTGCAGTCGAACAAACCATGACGACGAACCTCGCCGGTGAGATGACCCGCGGCGAACCGCACGACGGCTACTTGGTTTTTCAGGGCGGCGTCCCCGAGATCGAACGATTCCTCACGAGCATCTGGTCCTGACGATTCGGCCTCCATCTGCCGCAACCCAACTCAACATCGGACCGCCCAAGCGGTTAGAATCTTTTCGGAAACACGCCTCGGTCACACTCCCCAGGAGCCTCGATATGCATTGGTTGGTTTGGGTTCTTCTCGCTGTCATTCTCATCGCTGTGTTCTGGACACCGCTGCGTCGGGTCTTTGGGCGCGTGCAGGACGAAGCCGATTCGCTGTCCCGCGGCGTCGCCGAAGGGAATCCTCTCGCCACCTTGGGGCGCGGCATCACCGAAAACCAAAAGGCACTCGAGAAGCGCATTGACGCCATCGGGCAATGGGACGCGCTGGTCAAAACGACCTCGGCCGAAGTCGCCAAAACCAAGGGGGAACTCGAGGACATCGAGCAGCAGATCAACGACCGGTTTACGCAGCACGAGGAAGAGAGCAAGAAGCCGACGCCCGACAAGTCGCTTCTCTCCGCGATCGAAGAAGACGTCGAGCGGCTTCACAACGCTGAAGAGCTCAAGCAGGATCATCTCAAGACACTGACCGAGAGCCTCACCACCTACGAGCGCGAGCTGAAGGAGCGCGAAGCAGAACC
>CAYSWE010000310.1:0-6193 GCA_964434515.1 uncultured Phycisphaerales bacterium
ATCATCCTCGCAACCATGGCCGTCATGGTCAGCTTCCTGCCGATGTTCTTCATCACCGGCATGATGGGCCCCTACATGGCGCCGATGGCGCTCAACGTGCCGCTGTCGATGTTTATGAGCCTGCTGGTGGCGTTCACGGTGACGCCGTGGTTGTCCTATCAGGTCCTCAAGCGCCGCTTCCCCGATCCAAAACCGACTCCCGTATCAGCAACGAACGCTAGCGACGACGACGACTTGGCGGTGGACGAGACCAGTACGATGTATCGGGTCTATGCAGGCACGATGCGCCCCCTCCTGCGCTCCAGGGGACTGCGTTGGCTCCTGCTCGGCATCGTCGCGATCCTCTTCGCAGTGTCCGGATGGCTAGCCATGAGCCGCTCGGTGCCGCTGAAGATGCTGCCCTATGACAACAAGAACGAGCTGCAAGTCGTCATCGACATGCCCGAGGGAAGCACGCTCGAGCGCACCGAGTCGGTCGCTGCCAGGCTCGCGAGCAAGATCCGCGGACATGCCGAGGTCACGGACATCACAAGCTTTGCTGGCATCGCGTCGCCGATCGACTTCAACGGCATGGTTCGGCATTACTATCTGCGCAACGAGCGCTACCTCGCCGACCTGCGCGTCAACCTGGTGCACAAGGAGGATCGCGTCGCCAAGAGTCACGACCTCGCCCAGCTCCTGCGCCGGGAACTCACGCCAATCGCGAAGCGGTACGACGCGAGGATCAAGCTGGTCGAGCCGCCAGCCGGCCCACCCGTGATTTCGACGATCGCCGTCGAGGTCTACGGACCTCCGCAGGCGGACTACACCGATCTCTGTGATGCAGCCGGGCTGGTGCGACAGCGGCTCGAGCAGGAAATCGGCGTCGTCGATGCCGATGACACTTGCGAGGCCCCGCAGCGAAAACTCCGCTACGTTCTCGACCGCGAGAAGGCGGCCCTGCACCACGTGAGTTCCGCCGATGTCGCAGAACTCCTCCGCACGGCCGTCCACGGCAAGGTCGTCGCTACGATTCACGCTCCGCGCGAGGCACAAGCGCTCGATATCCTGGTGCGCCTGCCAGAGGCCGCTCGCAGCTCGGTGGTCGACCTGCAACAACTGCGCATCCATGGGTCCGGCGGCAGCGCGCTCGCGCTCGGCGAAATCGGCCGCTTCGTGACGGCGACCCGGGAACAGACGATCTACCACAAGAACCTGAGGCGCCTGGCCTATGCCTTCGGCGAGATCGATGGACGCGCGCCCGCGGAAGCCATCCTCGACATCCAGGCGGATCGCGTCGCAGCCAAGCCGGGTGCAGCGAACCGATCGAGCGCGGCGCACGGAACCGATGCGGGCAAGCCGCTCGCCGAGCGCAGTTACTTCGCCAATGGAGCCGGAGTCCCTTGGTCCGTCCCGGCCGGAATCCAGCTCGACTGGGCCGGTGAGGGGGAGTGGAACATCACTCTCGATGTATTCCGCGACCTGGGGCTCGCGTTTCTGGCCGCATGCCTCGGCATCTACATGCTGCTGGTCCACGAGACCAAGAGCTACTTCATGCCACTCATCCTAATGCTGTCGATTCCATTCACGGTGATTGGCATCTTGCCTGGTTTCTGGTTGCTTCAGGCCTTCGCGTCTTCGCCATTTACGGGTTTCCAGAATCCGATCTTCTTCACCGCGACGGCAATGATTGGCATGATCGCGCTCTCCGGGATCGCCGTGCGCAACGCCATTTTGCTGATCGAGTTCCTGGATCGCGCCCTCGAACACGGCTCGCCTCTCAAGGAGGCCATCTTGCAGAGCGGTGCGGTGCGTTTTCGCCCGATCTTTCTGACCGCCGGCACCGCGGTGCTGGCAGCTGTGCCCATCACGCTCGACCCGATCTTCTCCGGTTTGGCCTGGGCCCTGATCTTTGGCCTGTTCGTCTCGAGCGCCTTCACCTTGGTGCTTGTCCCGATGATCTACTTCATGGTCTACGGCAAGCGACACGAAGCGCGCGAACGCTGACCACACAAGGTTTCCGCCGATGACTCCGATTCCTCGCTTCTGCCCACTGCTATTCACGTTGCTTTGCTGCGCCGTGCCCGTCGGGGCGCAAGCCAAGCCGACCGACCTCCTCGAGCACGAACTCTCCGTCCGACTGGAGCCGAGCACGCATCACATCGAGGTCGTCGATCACATCGTGCTGCCTGCATCCTTGCGAACCCGTGCACGCAGCGGAATCCGACTGCGACTGCACGGCGGGCTCACCTTGGCGTCGCGCAGCAAGGGCCTGCGCGTGGAGGTCGTCGGTAGCAAGAACGAACACGGCAAGGCTGGCATCAACGACTCGGCCAAGGGCCGGGCGTTCGTCGTCCGTGAGTATCGCCTCGTGCTCGAACCTGGTGCCGACGCGAGCCGACTCGCGCTCGCCTACGAGGGGACGATCCACGATCCACTGACGCGCGAGGAGGAATACGCTCGGAGCTTCTCTCGCACGAGCGGCATCATCAGCGCGGATGGCGTCCTGTTGGCGGCCAGCTCGTGGTGGGTGCCGAGCTTCGGCGACGCGCTCTGTCGGTTCCGGCTCAGCGTGGACCTGCCTCTCGGCTGGGACGCCGTCAGCCAAGGGAAGCGCACGCTGCACGAACAGAAGGACGGGCGCCAGCTGACGACCTGGGACTGCCCCCACCCCATGGACGAGGTCTATCTGATCGCGGCCAAGTTCCACGAATACCAGCGGCCGGCCGGCAAGGTCCTGGCGCAAGCATTTCTGCGCAGCCCGGACCCCAAGCTGGCGGCCAAGTATCTGGAAGCGACGGCACAGTACCTGGAGATGTATCGCCAGCTGATCGGCCCCTATCCCTACAGCAAGTTCGCGCTGGTCGAAAACTTCTGGGAGACCGGTTACGGCATGCCGTCATTCACGCTCCTCGGGTCCAGGGTCATCCGCTTTCCGTTCATCCTGCACAGCAGCTACCCGCATGAGATCCTGCACAACTGGTGGGGCAACTCCGTGTTTGTGGATTACAAGTCCGGCAACTGGTGTGAGGGACTGACCGCATATCTCGCCGATCACCTCATCAAGGAGGGCCACGGCAAGGGTGCGGAGTACCGCCGGGACAGCCTGAAGCGCTATCGCAACTATGTGCGCGCCGGCAATGACTTCCCGCTGACGGAGTTTCGCTCTCGACACAGCTCGGCCACCGAGGCCGTGGGCTATGGAAAATGCCTGATGCTGTTCCACATGCTGCGCAGAAAGCTCGGCGATGCGCTGTTCGTCCGCGGACTCGCCAGCTTCTATCGCGATTTTCGATACAAGCGCGCGTCCTTCAACGATATTCAGTCGGTGTTCAGCGGCGTGGCCAAGCGCGATCTTGCTCCGTTCTTCGACCAGTGGGTTCGACGCACCGGCGCGCCCGAGTTGGCCATCGGCCAAGTCGACGCTCATCAATCTGAGGGCCAATGGCTTTGCTCCCTCACGCTGCGCCAGGTGCAGAAACAAGCGCCTTACGACATCGACGTGCCGATTCGCATCCAGATCGAGGGACAGAAGGAAGCGCTCACCAAGACCTTGTCCGTGCAGAAGCGCGAGTTGCACACAACGATCCGGGTGCCAGGCCCAATCGCCGCGATCCAAGTCGACCCCGGGTTCGACGTTTTCCGCCGACTCCATCGCTTTGAAATCCCGCCGGCGATCTCGCAGATCTTTGGCGCGGAGCGATTGCTCATCATTCTGCCTGAGCACGACGCGCTGGGTTCGGCGTGGAACAAAGTCGCCGAGGCGTGGACCAGAAGCGGCGCCGCCAAGGTTGAAGTCCGGAGGGAGAGCGAACTCGAGGAGCTGCCCGCCGATCGCAGCGTGTGGGTGCTCGGACGAACCAATCGCTGGGCCAAGGGGGTCCCGGAGCGCCTGGCGCGGTACGGCGCCAGCGTAGGAGCCAACTGGCTCGACTTTGGTGCAGCCAAGGTCCCGACACACCAGCATTCGTTCGTTGCGGTGCTGCGCCATCCGAAGAATCCCGACGCGGCGCTCGGTTGGATCGGCTCGGACACGGCGGCCGCGCTTCCCGGGCTCGCGCGCAAGCTGCCGCACTATGGTAAGTACTCGTTCCTGGCGTTCGAAGGCAGCGAGCCGGCCAATGACGCCAAGGGCAGCTGGCCGGCCATCGACTCACCGCTGGTGCGCTACCTCGGCAAAGGGAAGCCGGGTGCCGCGCCGCTACCGAGCGCGGAACCGCTGGCACGCCTGGCGCCGGTGTTCGATGCCAACCGCCTCATGAGCCACGTGCGCTTCCTGGCCGCGGACGAACTCGAGGGGCGCGGCGTAGGCTCGGAAGGCCTCACCAAGGCGGGCGACTACATCGCGCGCGCCTTCCGGGACGCGGGACTCGAGCCCGCCGGCGACGAGCACGGCTGGTTCCACACCTGGCGGCAGCCCAACGGCCCCGGCGGCAAGACCGCGACGCTGCGCAACGTCGTCGGGGTCCTGCGCGGAACGAGTCCGGCGTTCGACGGCCAATCGGTCGTGCTCGGCGCACACTACGACCACCTCGGGCGCGGGTGGCCCGACGTGCGCCACGGGCAGGAAGGTAAAATTCATAATGGCGCCGACGACAATGCGTCGGGGGTCGCCGTACTCATCGAGGTCGCGCGCCTCTTGGCCAGCGCCGGTCCGCCTGGCCGCACGATCGTGTTCGTCGCGTTCAGTGGTGAGGAGTGGGGCCTCAAGGGCAGCCGCGAACACCTGCGTTGGATGCAAGCCTGGCCAGCCGACAAGGTCCTGGCGATGATCAACCTCGACACGGTTGGCCGCCTGGGCAAGGGCAAACTGCAAGTGCTCGGCACCGGCAGCGCCAGTGAGTGGATCCATATCAACATGGGCATCGGCTTCACCACCGGGGTCGAGTCTCAGTCGATCGCCGAGGACGTTGGCGGCAGCGACCAGAAGAGCTTTGTCGAGGCAGGCATCCCCGCCGTGCAGATCTTCTCGGGCGGCAATGCCGACTACCACAGCCCCACCGACGATGTCGACAAGATCGACGCCGCCGGCCTGGTCAAGGTCGCGACGTTCGTGCGCGAGGCCGTGGCCTACCTGAGCGACCGCGACAAGCCGCTGACCTCCAAGCTTCGCCCCGGCCAAGCCGAGGCCCGACCCGCCGCCAGCCGTGGCCGCCGCGTCAGCCTCGGCACCATGCCGGACTTCGCCTTTGAGGGCCCCGGCGTCCGCGTGGCCAAAGTCATGCCGAAGTCGGCGGCCGCCAAAGCAGGCCTCAGAGACGGCGACCTCATCCAGGCCATCAATGGCAAAAAGGTCGCCGACCTTCGCGGCTACTCCGACCTACTCAAGACCTTCGCCCCAGGCGACCGCATCCAGATTCAGCTAACCCGCAAAGGCAAGAAGCTCAAGCTAGAAGCAACCCTGGCATCGCGGTAATAAGGTGTCGTAGTCATTTTTACTATCAAAACTGCGCGGGCGCGATCTACGGGAACCGAAGTTCGATCGCGTCGGCCGGGCAGTTCTTCACGCACGCGCCGTCGAGCGTGCACTCGTAGTTGTGTGGCTTGTTGAGCACGGCGCCGTTCGTCGACGCGGCAAAGCCCTCGGTTGCGCAAGTAACGTGGCAGAGACCACAGTTCACACACGATGCCGTATCGACGATGATGGTCGCGAACGGGTTACGGCGGCGGCCGAGCACGTCGATCCGCTCGACTTCTTCTGGATCACAAAGCTCGCGAGTGCGTGGGTGACTTGCCAAGACCTCGAGCGTCTGGCGTTCGCCGAGTTCGATGAGCCCGCACAGGTCATCAAACTCGAACAGCCCGAGATGCGCGACCGGGGCCTTGATGTGGATGATATCCGGGCCCGCATACATGTGCAGGTTTTGCTCGACGATGGTCTCTTGCGCAAGCTCGAACGAACGAAACAGGATGTACGGCAGGCTCTTGCGGAAGTCCGTGGTCTTGCCGTACGGACGCGCCGCCAAGTCAACGGCGATCACGAGGTCAGCACCGCGCGTGCGCGCGAAGCGCAACGGGAGCGAATCAACGATGCCCCCGTCGATGAGGTGGTCGCCGTTCCACGACAACGGTTCGAAGATCCCCGGTAGCGACGCCGACGCGTAGACAGCCTCGGCCAGCGATATGTTCTGATCGTTGCCATTGGCGCCAAAGAAGAACGTTCGGCCAGTATCGAGCGAGAGTGCATTGCACGCGAACGGAAGATCAAGCTCGG
>CAYSWE010000311.1:0-6159 GCA_964434515.1 uncultured Phycisphaerales bacterium
GGGACGAACGCAATTGCGAGAATGCCTTGGCCGACCATGTTGAGGCGGTTGAACCTAGGGCCGTGCGGCATCTTATAGCGCAGCGTGTCGCCCATGGTCTCGGCCAGGCCGCCGCACGAACAAATCCAACCACAGTAGGCACCCTTGCCCCATTTGCGCACCAACAGAGGGATCAGGACGAAAGTCTGGATGGACCCAACAATGATCCACGGCCAGATCGGCGACGGCGTGAAGATGTTGTAGACCATCAAGGGCCACGCGAGCACGAAGCCATAGGCGCGCCAGTAGGCACGTGGGTGGAAGCCGACCGGCCAAGCGTGGGCCGCGAGTGCCTCCGGCGAAATGTAGGGTTCGAAGAACGAGTTGGCGAACCAATGACCGGCTCCGCTGTCGAACCAGCCGTTGTAACCGAGCCACGGCAGGATGATTTCCGGCAACAGAAAGAGCGGCAGCACCTGCACGGAGATCAAAGTCAGGGTTTGTAGCCGTACATACGGCGTCTTACGACGACGGATGCGGCGAATGCCGAATCCGATGATTGCGCAGGAGTAGAGCAGTGTGTAATAGAACGACTTGCTCGACATCGAGATCGCCAGCGTACCGATGAGCGAGCTCGGATCCGCCACTTTGGCCGCCCACCAATCGCCGAGCATGGAGAGAACCGTGGGCATGCTGCCGGGGAACACGTACTTCGAGCCGAGCCCAGGGATCGCTTGGTAGAGGAAGCCCTCGTTCTTCCAGTCGTAGAGCAACCAGATCAGCACAAAGAAGATGCCGATCGGAATCCACTCCAGCCCGCGCGTTTCCCCGCGGATCTTGACACCGCTGCGGCGAAAGAACCCCAGCGGCGCCTCGCGGCCGATCATCGGGAACACGGCGTCGTTGTCGATTGTCAGTTCGCCATCGCTCGTGTTGAGCGTGACGCTGCCCTCCGAGATCCGCTGGACCGTCGTGCCGAGTTGCAAGTCAATGCTGCCGGCCTTGCGGTGCGGATCCAGATACGGCCCGCTGCTGGTCGTGACGCGTTCGGAGGACGGCTCTTCGACGCCGACGTCCGCCAGCGGATCCTGCCGCAGCCGCTCGATCATGGCGATGTTGGCTGGCTTGGGCCGGGAGAACTCCTTCTTGCGATACGACAGCGTGACTTTGCCGCCACACTGGGCGACCGCGATAGCGCTCTCGAGCGCACTATCGCCACCGCCGACGATGAGCACGTTCTTGTCGGCATAGTCTTTTGGGTCGTAGAGCCGATTGCTGACCTTGGGGAGGTCTTCGCCCTGCACGCCAAGCTTGCGGAAGTTGCCGGACCGGCCGATGGCGACGATTACGCGGCGGCCGGCGATCGGTTCGCCGCCGGCTACGATCACGTGCAGGTCCTTGCCGTGGCGTTCGACGCGTTCGGCACGCCCTGCTAGAGGCTCGATGCCCTGGCCGAGCGTCTGCGCGCGCAGTTCCTCAAGCAGCGGCTCCTTGACCTCCGCATGGAAGTGGATGTCGCCGGCCGGCGTCATGTCCGCCGGGTAGGTGTAGATCGGCTTGCCCTTGGGAAAGTTCGCGATCGTCGCGAACGGCTCGGCGGCTTCGAGCAGCACGAAGTCGAGCGACTTCTTGCGCGCCTCGAGTGCTGCCGCAAAGCCCGACACGCCGCCGCCAACGATGACGAGGTCGTGCACGCCGGGCGGCCGTTCGCCGTTCGCGAACGCTGCGTCCGCGCAGATTGTTTGCACGGCTCGCGCGCCGCTATCGGCCGAAAACTTCAGCAACGGGATCCCGGTCAAGTCGCCGACGATGTAGAGCCCCGGCACGTTGGTCGAGCCATCCGGCTCGACGCGCGGTAGCTTCTCGACGACGCCCGCGGGAAAGCCCGTGTGTAGCCAACGCGCGTAGCGGCTCAGAATGCCCATTCGATGGATCTCCCCTCGGTGTCTCGGATCACGAGTATCCGAATCTCGGTCCTGTCTTCGGTGGCGAACCGCCCGTTCTCACGGCTCAGCCTACGATCTTTGACCCCGCCATGCGGCGTCTGGTCGGTTCGCCACGATGGCACATCGCCGATCACCACGCCACCAACATCGAACGCGTTCCATGCGCGTGGCGGCAAACGACGTCCTGGTTGGGAGCCTCGGGTCGATTGGCCATCGCGTACGGGTAACTGGAAGCAAACATGCCCCTCCTGTGGACGTTCGGATCCCGCAGGTATAAGCATTCGCACCGGGTTAGGTTCCGACTCTTTGTCGGAGCGTTGAGCGACGTGCTGGTGGGGCGCGTACGGTGACCGTCAGACCTCGTGCGTTCGGGACGGCCGGCAGCCGAGGCCTGACCGATCGGCGGAGGCGCACGGCCAACGGTTGCTCCGCGAGTGCCGGTCCGCTGTCTGCGATCGAGCCGCTGTGCTACCCGCTCCGGAGGACCGTTTCGTCTCGCGCGGAAGCAGGAGTCAACGGATCCCGTCGAAGCGTGTGGGAGGGTGGTAGTCAAGGAGAGGTTCACCAAGTTCGGCGATGACCTCGGCGCCATCTTCGGTATCGAAGCATGCGACGGAGAGGATTCCCAGTCCGCTGGTTGCCCCCGACGCGATGAGAATCCTACCGAGTTCGAGTGAACGCTGAACTGCAGTGCCTGGTGAGGCGAAGAGCCGGACAAAGCTGATGACGTCATCGCCCGTCTCGGGGGCGCTCGTGGCGAACGCTCGGACGGGTCGGTCGAAGCCGCCTTCACGCAGAGCGGCAGAGAGTTCGGGTTCGTTGAAGTTCATGCCTGGTCCTGGTTCGGGAAATTGATGCCAAGCTGCTCAAGGATCGGATCTGTAAGAGCAATCAACTCCTGGACCTCGCGGAAACGGATGCGTTCGGGCTTGAAGCCGTGAACGACGCGCCGGCGACATCAGTGCAGGCGCACGCGGACCGGCGCGAGGCGTGGCAGGAGGTCTTCGATGACAAAGCGGCCGTTCCATACGATGCCCGTGGCGGGTCGAACGCGTGCTGTGTAGGGACCGGGCGCGAGGCTTGGCCACCAGGTGTGGGGCCAGAACGAGTCCTCCGTGAACGAGTCCCGGGCGGTGATCTCGCCGGCGCCGTTTCGAAGCTCGATTTCGAAGCGCGCGGGGAGCCGTCCCGACGGCGGGTCGAATACGAGCTGGCGGCGGACTCCCGCGTGCAGATGGAATGTCACGTGCGTTGCCGCGCCTGCACGGAGCGTCACGACGCGTTCGGCAGTGACCACGCCTTTCCCGAAGACCACGACGCGCCAGCGGCCGGCTGCCAACGGCAGCGCGGCGTGTCCGTTCTCGAATGGAACGAGTTCCGATGCGCTATCGTCGAGCGCATGCACCTCGCACGAAAGCGCATTCGTCGTTGGGCTCTCGACTGCGACCACAAGGCGGCCGGCTGGTGGGAGAACTACGGTTCGGAGGTCGCGCCGCTCGTGCGCGCGGAGTTCGCGTACGTCGATGTGGAACTGCGGCCAGCGCCGCTGCAAGTCGCGGACGAACAACCGGTAGTGGCCGGGTGCCAGGCCGTCGATTCGCATGGCTCCGCTGGTCAGCGCTCGGTGGGGTTCCCACGGGCGCGGTGGAAGGGGTGCCCCTTTCGCCAGTAGCCGCATCACTCGAACGCGTGCGTTCGGCTGCGGGTTGTGCGCGGCGTCCGTGACCCGCAGCCGGATCTGAGCGTCGGCGCGCAGGTCCCGCGGAAGTCGAACCTCAAGGTCGTTCGATCCAGCGCGGACCGAACCGCGCCAAGCGCAGCGGAACAGTGTCGGCTGATGCGCAGGCATCGACGGGCGCCCCGCGAAGACCACATAGTCGTTCCCCGTGTGCAAGCCGTGGACGACGAATCGGCCGTTGGCGTCGGTCGGCGCCCGGGGATGCGGCCGACTCCCCCCGGCGAAGAGCACAAGCCCGCGGTCGACGAGTTCGCCGTCTGCGTCGCGCAGGACTCCCTTGCATGTGAGCCGTGCACGAAGGACAGGGTTCCACGTGTTGGTTGTGCCGGCCGGCGCAAGAGCGAAGCGCGCTTCTTCGTAGCCCATGGCGCTGGCCCGCAGCGAGAGTCGATCCGTCTGCAGAGCGTCGATCCGGAAGCGGCCGTCAGTCGTGGTCACAGCGTGGCCCACCAGGTTGGCGAAGCCTCGCGCGTGAACGCGGGCTCCGGCGATCGGCTCGCCGTTCTCCGCAGTCACGCGGCCGACTACTGCGGCGCCGGCGGTCAGGTGGAACACGTGTTCGCTCGTGTCAGCCGTGCGAAGCTCGATGTATTCGTACCATGGCGCGAACCCGCGCGCACGAATCAGAAGCCGGTGTCGGCCCCGCGGTAGGCCCTCGCAATCGAAGCGTCCGCTTGCGTCGCTCGTGGTCTCGAGCGCCGGTGGCCACGTGCCGTTGCCGGTCGGCTGCTCGAAGCCTGTGTGTTCGCCAAGCCGGATTCGTGCGGCGACCACCGCGTGACCGTCGGAACTCACGACACGGCCCGTGAGTCGTGCGCCCGGGTGACGGAGCACGAGGCGCAGCGCGGGACGCCTCCCGCCGTCCGCGGTTGCCTGGATCCGGGCGCGCCCGGACGGCGCATACCCTGGGGCGCGTGCCGCGACGAAGTGGCAACCCGGCACACTGCGGAGTCGAAAGCTGCCGTCGGGACTCGTGCTGGCCACGATTTGTCCGTGATAGAGGTTGGCGCCTGTGCCCGATAGGTAGATGTCGGCCGCTGCGACGGCCGTGCCGCTCTCGTCGACCACGTGGCCGGTCACGTCGGCGTGCTCGGCCAGGCGGAGCACGAGACGATTCTCGCGTCCGCTTTGGACATCGCAGCGGACGCTCGTGTCTCGATCGGTTTGGAGTCGGTAGCGGCCGGCGGCGATTGGGTCGAAGCGTACCTGCCCCTTCGCGTTGCTGGCTAGCGAGCGAGCGGCTAGGAAGGGATCGTTGCCAGCCAAGCCGATCAGTCGTACGCCAACGGTCGTTGCTGGTTCGGCGCTGTGTTCCCAAAGGAGTTGGATGACGAGGCTGGTTCGATGCTCGTGCGGCGATCGGTTGGCGGCCGCTGCGGCGGCTCGAATCCCGCGTTCGGGCGTCTCGGCCGTGTCCGAGGCCAGTGTCGACTGGATCGCAGCGTTCGGCTGAACATCGGGTCGCGTCGTTTCCTGTGGGAGTCTGGTCCGCCAGGCGACGTAGCAGAGCGCGACCAGCAGTGCCAAGGCGGCAAGTTTCTTCATGAGGACGGCTCCTGACAGCCAGGGTGGTGGCAGGCGATATGCTGCGCGGGCGAGCACGAGCTTACGTAGAGCCGCGAGTCCGCGCGGCGCGATGAGGCCCAAGGCCAAGGTTGCGAACGCAGCCGGGAGCAGCTCGCGCAGTCGTCTCATACCGCGCAGAATCTGCGTGCGCACGCTACCCGCGGGCCGCGCCAGCGCGTGCGCGATCTCGACGGCCGACATCCCGTGTCGCAGCCGGAGGCGCAGCACGGGCCGGTAGGCCGCCGGCAGTCGATCGATCGCGGCGTCGACCGCCTCCGTGAACTCGACTTGTTCGCTACGTTTCGCCGGGTCTTCGTGGGCTCGGACCGGCAAGCGCGCCGCGTCCGGGCGACGCTGTCGATCGCGATGCAGCCGTCGCGCGTGCATCCCGAGAATTCCGAGGAGCCAGGGGCGGACCCGCCGTGTCGCATCAAACGTGCCGCTGCCCTCGATCGCCGCGAGAAACGTTGCCTGCACGAGGTCCTCGGCTTCGCCAGGCGTCCCCGCAAGGTGCAGCGCCACGCGTAGCAGTTCCGGCGCGGTCGCGTCGTAGACTTCCGCAAGTGCCTGCGGCGATCCGTCGGCGCAGTAGAGTGCGAAGGCCCGATCCTCTGGGAGTAGCGACATGACTCGATCTCTTCACACTCGAGCCCCAGAATGCTACGGCGTTTTTCGAGGATTTTCGGCGCCGCGCGCCCTGAGTGGGGAATCTTTGCCTCCGGCGGGGCTGGCCTCGGCGATCGTCTATGCTGCCGTTTTCATCTCACAGTCACGAGTCACGCAATGGTTTCAGCAATTCCAGACGGCATGAGTTCCGTCATTCCTTACCTGGTCGTTCCGAACGCGGTCGAGGCCATGGACTTCTACGCCAAGGCCTTCGGCGCCGAGTCGGTCATGCGCATGCCAGGGCCCGGGGGGCAGGGGACCATG
>CAYSWE010000312.1:0-6098 GCA_964434515.1 uncultured Phycisphaerales bacterium
CCGAGGTTTTGCTCGGCCATGCCGCGGGCGCTGGGCTTCTCGTGGCTCGCGACGTGGCCGATGCCGACGTGGCCATCATCAACACCTGCGGTTTCATCGACTCTGCGAAGGAGGAGTCGATTGACACGATCCTCGAAGTCGCCAAGCTCAAGGCGGACGGTGTCATCAAGGGAGTCATCGTCGTGGGCTGCCTGTCACAGCGCTATGGCGATGAGATCCGAGCCGATATTCCTGAGGTCGATGCGGTGCTCGGGTTGTCCGATTACACGCGAGTGCCGCAACTGATTCGCCATTTGGCGCTCGGTGGAGACGAGCGATTCGTCGGTGACACACGCGGCGGCAATCTCAAGGACGCCAGCTCCGACCTCGCACGGTTGATTCTCACGCCGCGTTCCTACGCCTACCTGCGCGTTGGCGAGGGTTGCGATCACACCTGCACGTTTTGTGCGATCCCGGGCATCCGCGGCAAGCAGCGGAGTAAGCCAATCGAGATTCTCGTGCAGGAGGCGCGCGGGCTCGCCGCCGGCGGTGTCAAGGAGCTCGTGCTCGTTGCGGAAGACAGCACGGCATACGGGATGGATTGGTCCGGACGCCAGCGTAAGCTTGCCGAGCTTCTCGGCGCATTGTCCGAGGTCGAGGGCATCGAATGGATTCGCGTGCTCTATGCCTACCCTCACACGGTGAGTTCGAGGATTACCGACCAACTACGGGACAATCCAAAGGTCGTTCCCTATCTGGATATCCCGATTCAGCACATCGCCGGGCCTATGCTGCGAGCCATGAAACGTGGCGTCTCGTCGGAGCAGGTCCGTCGCATTCTCGATCGGCTTCGGTCGGAGGTGCCCGGCATTGCCGTGCGCTCGACCTACATCGTCGGGTTCCCTGGCGAGACCGATGCGGACTTCGGCGAACTCTTGGATTGGACACGCGACTATCAGTTCGAGCGACTTGGGGTGTTTCCTTACTCCGAAGAGGAGGGCACGCCGGCGCACGATCTGGATGCGCCGCGGGTGCCAGCGGAGGTTGTCGAAGCGCGGATCGAGGCCGTGATGCAGGCTTCCCGCCAGAACATCGAGACCCGCAATCGCGGCCTGCTCGGGCGGGAGATCACCGTGTTGGTGGATGGCCGCGTCGAGACTGGCGACGAACGCGAGCTACCCGCCGAGCTTTCGGCGATCGACGGGCCGCTCTGCATTGGCAGGACATTCGCGGACGCCCCGGAGATCGATTGCAGTGTGTACGTTGCTGGTGAGCTCCACTCGGGGGATTTTGTTCGGATGCGCGTCGATGGTGTCGCTGGCTATGACTTGATTGGCACGCCCGTCGGGGCTCCTGCGGTCACCGATCCTGGACGTAAGTGAATCTGCCCAACCTGATCACCGTCTCGCGTCTCGTTCTCACGGCCATTGCGCTGACGCTCGTCGCGTTGCATCCACAGGGTGCGCGTGGCAGTTGGTGGGTTGACTGGTGGATCTTTGGTTTGCTGTTCGTTGCCGCGGTGACCGATTTCGTCGATGGCTATATTGCACGTCGTTTGGGGCAAACCTCGCTCCTGGGGCGCATCCTCGATCCGTTGGCCGACAAAGTGTTGATCTGTGGTTCGTTAGTGATGTTTGTCGAGCTTCCCGACTTGCACCCTTGGGTGCCGGCGTGGGCGCTGACGATCGTGATCACGCGCGAGTTTGTAGTCCAGAGCCTGCGTGGTGTCGCCGAGGCGACGGGCAAGGCCTTTCCCGCCGATCGGTTTGGCAAGTGGAAGATGGGCTTCCAGTGCGTCTGGGTGCTCGGGCTCGCGGCTTGGCAGGCCGGGTGGGACTGGCCCATCGAAGTCGTGCGCTACGCCATGTGGGTCGCGCTGGCCTTCACGGTTTTGTCGGGCTTCAACTACGTTCGAAAGGCACGCCGTGTCCTCGAACTTTGACCGCGAACCGCACCGGCCGGATCGGCCGAGCGAGTGGGTCGCGCTGTGGATCCTGACTTCGGGAGGCCTCGGCCTTGCGCCGGTGGCGCCGGGGACGTTTGGCACGCTGGGCGGCGTCGCGCTGGCTGTCCCCTTGGTGTACGTCCCTGGTCTGCCCTACTGGGCGACGCTCCTCGCGGTGACGACTCTACTGGTCGGGGTTGGCGTCGTGCTTGGGACGATCGGCGAACGGATCTTCGGCGGGAAGGACCCGGGCCAGATCGTCCTGGATGAGGTCGCCGGCTACCTCGTGACCGTCGCAGTCTTTGCGTTCTTCCATGGTCGCGGGCTGCAATTCGGTGGGCATGTGGCGGCATTCCTTCTGTTCCGCGTAGCAGACATACTGAAGCCACCACCGGGACGCGCGCTCGAGAAGCTGCCCGGCGGTCTCGGAGTGATGATGGACGACGTCGTACTGGCGCTTTACTCGGGCGCCGCGCTCGCCGCGCTTGGCGATTGGGGATTTGCATGGCTGTAAGAAGAGGGGACGCAGCGCGCGGCGGGCTGGGAATCGCCGCTCGCTACGCGCTCGGGGTTGGCGGCAGCGTGGCGCTGATGCTCGTCGTTTACGCCTTCGTGGTGCTTGGTTCGGCGGGATCGGCACTGGAGGAGAAGGTCGACGCGATTGGGCTCATGTCGTCCCGGGCACTCGCTGCACCCGGAGCCGATGGTTGGCTAGAGTCGCGCGACGGCAAGCGAGTCGCGCGGCCTGGAGCACGGCGCGGCCTCAAGGTGCTCGTTGGGAATAGCACGCATGTACTCAACGCCTACATTACCAACAACAAGGGCAGTGCCCTGGTGCAGCACTACAAGGTTGGAGGCTTCGATGGCGACGGAGCGGTGCGGGCGCTCGGCTTGACCAGGGTCGAGCGCGGCACCTACACCAGTGGTGACTTCCGGGCGACCGTGCGCCTATACCGCACGCCGCTCCTCAATGCCAAGGGACGCAAGGCGGGGCTGGCCAACGTCGTGGTTTCGGAGCAGGCCATCGAGGATGACCTTGCGAGCCTGCGGACGACGATTCTCTTGCTCAGCTTGCTCCTGATCGCCCTCGTGATCGGCGTGAGCTTTGCAATGTCGAATATGGTGACCGGGCCGTTGCGCTCGCTCGTGCAATCGGTGTCGCGCATCAATCGCGGCAATCTCACGTTCCGTTCGACGATTCGTAGCAACGACGAGGTCGGGCAGCTGTCCCGCGCGGTCGAAGGGATGTGTGAGAGCCTGCGCGAAGGTGCCGAGGCGTGGGAGCGGCTCGGCGAGGCGGCCGAAGAAGCCGAGCTGGTAAGCGAGTTGCGCACCGCGATGTTGCCGAGCAAGTTGCCCGACGTCGCGGGCTTCGAGGTGCTCGCGGCTCATGAGGCGGGGAGTGGCAGCAACGCGGACATGTACGATGCGGTGCCACTGCAGGACGGCCGGCTGGCACTCATCGTTGCGTCGACCTCGGGCAGTGGTGCTCTTGGTGCGCTGCTCGCCGCAATGACGCGGGCCTACATCCGGGCCTACCTGGAGATGGATGGCGACGCCGGCAAGGCACTAAGGGCGGCAAATCGGAACCTTACGCAGAGCATGCGCAAGGGGCTCCATGTGACTTGCCAGGTCGCCGTGTTGGATCCCAAGGGGAGTCGTGCGACCGTTTTCATCGCCGGTCACCGAGCTCCGTTCTATGCCTGCCGGGGCGGCGAAGTCTCGGTGGTCCATGGCGAAGGGCTTGCGCTCGGCCTGGATCGTGGCGAGGTGTTCGATCGCCGCTTGGAGGAGGTCGTGGTCGAGATGCCGCCCGGCACGCGCATCGTCCTCACGACGACCGGGACCTACGAGTTCGAGGGCGCCGATGGGCAGCGCTATGGGGTCGACCGCTTTCAGGACCTGGTGCGTAAGCATGCTCCAAAGAACAGCGATGCTTTCCTCCATCTGGTGCTGGGTGCGCTGCGGGCGTACCAGGGCGACGTCGCTCGCGAAGTCGATGCGACCCTATTTACAGCGAAACGAATGGTCTGATTCTACGATTCTAAGGGTAGGCCGGGCCGCTAGAAGGCCGGGGATGACGGGGTGGAGGAATGGCAGGCGAGGGACTGCGTGCGTTTCAGAAGCAAATCGAGGCGATCTACCTTGAGCGAGACCAACGACGAGGCCTGCAGGGCACGTTGCTCTGGTTCGTCGAGGAGGTCGGAGAGTTGGTCCGCGCGTTGCGGCGCGGGGAGCGCGACAATCTCGAGGAGGAGTTCGGCGATTGCCTCGCCTGGCTATCGACGCTGGCGTCGATCTCAGGCATCGATCTCGCTCGGGTTGGATTCGATAAGTACGGCGACGGCTGTCCACGCTGCTCCGCGACTCCTTGCGTGTGTCGGGAGCCCGGCAGCGGCGATTGATGCGCCGCGCGGGAGGTCTCGGCCCGGCGGTGGTCGATGAGCCGGTTCGCTACGGTCGCGCTCAATCTGCCGGTCGATCGCCAGTTCACCTACCGCATCCCTGAATCGATCGAAGCCGGAATCGCGCTCGGTTGTCGCGTGCAGGTGGAGATCGGGCGGCGGCTCGTCACGGGGGTCGTCGTCGATCTTGCGGATACGTGCGATGTCCCGCCTGCGAAGATCAAGTCGCTCCAAGGTCGCCTCGGCGACACGCCCGCGCTGCCGCGGTCGTTGCTCGAGTTCACGCGGCGAATGGCGGAAGAATACGTTTGTTCCTGGGGAGTGGCGTTGGATGCGGCTTGGCCCGCCTCGCTCAAGCGTCGTCCGGCCAAGACCTTGTCGGCGGTGTGTTTCGCCAGGGAGCGTCCGGCGATCGAACTTGCTGCAGTCGAGTTCGAGGGCGCGGCCCCCAAGCGAGCCAGGGTGCTCGCCAGTATGCTCGAGCTAGGATCACCGGTGGCGATTCGTGTGCTCCAGAAGCATGCGGGTGTGACACGCAGCCCGGTGCAGACGCTCGTGAAGCATGGGATCTTGCAGTGGACGAGGATTCCCGAAGAACCGACTCTGCTCGAGCCGTCGCGTCACGAGCACGCTCCGCGTCACTCTCTGACCGAGGAGCAACGTAGCGCGGTTGATCGTATCGTGCCGTGCCTGTGCGAGCGGCGGCACGAGACGTTCTTGTTGCACGGCGCGACCGGCAGTGGCAAGACGGAGGTCTACCTGCGCGTGCTCGAGCAGGTGTGTGGGCTGGATCGCGCTGCGATCATTCTCGTGCCGGAGATCTCGCTCACTCCGCAGACCGTCGGCCGGTTCTTGTCTCGATTTCCCGACGTCGCGGTGCTTCACAGTTCGCTCACGGACTCCGAGCGGGCGCGGCAGTGGCTGCGACTGGCTCGCGGTCAAGCACGCGTCGTCGTAGGGGCTCGTTCGGCTCTGTTCGCCCCGGTGCGGGACCTCGGGCTGATCGTCGTGGACGAAGAGCACGAGTCGAGCTTCAAGCAGCAGAACGCGCCGCGCTATCACGCGCGCGACATGGCGGTGCTGCGCGGCGAACTCGAGAATGCCGCGGTGATTTTGGGCTCGGCGACGCCGAGTGTGGAGGCTTGGGCTAGGGCGAAGGCTGGGCGATACACGCTGGTCTCGATGCCGAGTCGTGTCGGCGCGGCTGGGCAACCACGCATCCTGCCGATCGACATGCGCCACGAGAAGCCGGTCCGCGGGCGACCGTTGCTCGTGTCCAAACAACTCGAGAATCTGATCGACGAGCGGATTCGCGCTCGCGACCAGGTACTGCTCTTCCTGAACCGCCGGGGTTACTCGCCGGTGCTGTACTGCGCTGCGTGCGGGGAGACCACGCGGTGCGCACACTGCGATGTCGCGATGACCTGGCACTCGGCTCGCGGGCGCCTCGTGTGTCACTTCTGCATGGACCAATGCCGGCGGCCCGAGGCTTGTCCTTCCTGTCAAGCGTCCGCGCCGGTTGCGCTCGGCTTTGGGACAGAGCGGGTTGAGGACTGGGTGCGACGGCGTTTTCCCGAGTCGGTGGTGGCGCGCATGGATTCGGACACGATGACCAAGCCGGGAGCCTACGAGAACGTGCTGACGGCCTTTCGTCGTGGCGACATCCACATCCTGATCGGCACGCAGATGATCGCCAAGGGGTTGGACTTTCCCAACGTGACGCTGGTGGGAGTGATCTCGGCGGATACAGGCCTCTTTCAACCGGATTT
>CAYSWE010000313.1:0-6083 GCA_964434515.1 uncultured Phycisphaerales bacterium
GCCGAGAGTCGCTGTCCATGGCACACGGGACAATCGTCCTCGCGCATGAACGTGCGCAGGGAAGCGTGGATCTTCTCAGAGTCGCTGCTGGCGTAGCGTTTTTCGAGCAGGGTCCGCAGACCGATCCACGACTCCGAACTCTTGTAGCTCCGCTTGGAACCGCCGCGCTCGCGCTCGAACTCCACCTCGAACTCGCCCTCGGCGCCATCCAACACCAGCGTCTTTTGCTTGGTCGAGAGCTTGCCCCATGGCTTCTTGCGCAAGTCGAAGCAGTGAGCCGCCGCCATCGCATAGCTCGTGCGCGCCAGCATCTTGTCCGGATGGAACAACCAACGGAACCCCGCACCGAGCTGCTCGTGGAGCGCGCCGGCGAACAGCGGACGCTTCGGGTCGGCGATGAGGCGATCGATCTGGACGCGCATGCTCGTGCCAATCCCCTGGCAATGCGTGCAGGCCCCGGCGTGATGGTTGAACGAAAAGAACCGCGGGTGCAAATCGAGTGGCAGATGGAAACCACACTGAGTACACGTGCGCTCGAGCGACCATGTGGCAGGGCCCTCGCCGCGCACGCACACCGCGACCAACCCCTTGCCCCAGCGCCCGGCGAGCTCGAAGGCTTCGGCCAAACGAGACTGCGTGCGGGCTCCAAACCCGATGCGATCGACGACCAACCAAAACCCGTCCCGCACGCGCTCGAGACGCGGCGGCTCGTCGAACCGCTTCTCGGCAATCGTGTCGCCATCAGCCTCGGCGTAGCGCACGAAGCCCTCGTCCTTCCACTCGGCGAGGCGCTCGTCGACGAAGGCGCGCAAGTCGGCGTCTTCGAATCCGGGCGGCGTCGGCACTTGGGCCAGGACATAGCCCTTCTCGCCGGCCAGCTCCTTGGCAATCCGCTTGGCCAGCATCGACGGCGAGTTGCGCACCAGCGCTTCGCCGTGGGTCGGACAGTGTGGCGTACCAACGCGCGCGTAGAGCAGACGCAGATAGTCGAGGATCTCCGTCGACGTCCCCACGGTCGAACGCGGATTGCGACCCGCGCTCTTTTGATCGATCGCGATCGCCGGCAACAGCCCCTCGATCTTGTCGACCGGCGCTCGATCCAGTCGCCCGAGAAAGCGGCGTGCATAGGTCGACAAGCTCTCGACGAAGCGGCGCTGCCCCTCGCGAAAGAGCGTATCGAACGCGAGCGAAGTCTTGCCGCTGCCGCTGACTCCGGTGACGACCGTCAGGGATGACGCCGGGAACTTCGCGTCGACACCACGGAGGTTGTGCTGGCGAGCGCCGAACACGCGAAGATCGGGCGCCCGCTTGGTCTTCGCGCTCTTCCGCCGACGACGCGTCGGCCGACGCTTCGACGCCTTGCCGAGCAACGGGCGCAGCGCACGCCCGGTGTAGGACGCATCGACGGCCGCAACCTGTTCTGGAGTCCCAACCGTAACGATCGCACCACCCCCGGCGCCGCCTTCGGGTCCGAGATCGATGACCCAGTCGGCACACTTCACGACGTCCATGTTGTGCTCGATCACAAGCACGCTGTTGCCCTGCTCGACCAGCGCCTGCAGCGCGGCGAGCAACTTGCGCACGTCATCGAAGTGCAGCCCTGTCGTTGGCTCGTCCAGGATATAGAACGTCGCGCCATGGCTTGGGCGACCGAGCTCGGACGCAAGCTTGACGCGTTGCGCCTCACCGCCGGACAGAGTCGTGCTCGGCTGGCCAAGGCGCAGGTAGCCCAGACCGACGTCGAGAAGGACATCCAAGATCGGCCTGATCTTGGGGTGAACCGCAAAGAACTCACGGGCATCCTCCACCGACATCGCGAGGATGTCGGCGATGTTGCGGCCCTTGAACGTGATCTCCAGAGTCTCGCGATTGAAGCGGCGCCCTTCACACGTTTCGCACGGCACCTGCACCGCCTCGAGAAACTGCATCTCCAGCTGACGCACACCAGCGCCTTCGCACGCCTCGCAGCGCCCCCCCTTGACGTTGAAGCTGAAGCGCCCCTTGGCGTAGCCTCGAACTTTGGACTCCGGCAACGACGCAAACAGATCGCGGATCGCCGTCCAGACCTTGGTGTAGGTCGCAGGATTGCTGCGCGGGGTGCGACCGATCGGACTCTGATCGATCTCGATCACCTTGTCGAGGTCATCGAAGCCTACGACCTTGCGATGCCGACCGGGCACGACCTCCGCGCCATTGAGTTCGCGCGCCAGCACGCGCCGCAGCACCCAATGGACCAGCGAGCTCTTCCCGGATCCCGACACCCCCGTCACGCACACAAGACGCTCGAGCGGAATGCGCACGTCGACGTCGCGCAGATTGTGCTGCGCCGCGCCGCGGATCTCGATGGCCTTCTTGGTGGGCGGCCGGCGCTCGGGGACAGCGATCCGTTCCGCCCCAGTCAGATAACGACCCGTGAGCGACTCGGCGACCTTGCTGACTTCCGCTGGCGTCCCGGCGGCGACGATCTCGCCGCCGAGCTCGCCAGCACCCGGCCCGACGTCCACCAAGAAGTCGCTCGCCCAGATCGTGTCCTCGTCGTGCTCGACGACACACACGGTGTTGCCGCGATCGCGGAGTTCGCCGAGGGTGGCAATCAGACGATCATTGTCGCGGGGATGCAGCCCGATGCTCGGCTCATCCAAAACGTAGAGAATGCCGCGCAGCCCGGATCCGACCTGCGCCGCCAGCCGAATGCGTTGCGACTCGCCACCCGAAAGCGTCGCGGCCGAACGATCGAGCGTCAGATAGCCCAGCCCGACGCGGTCGAGAAACTCAATCCGCTCGAGCAGCTCGCGAAACAGCTCCTGGCCGATCTTCGCGCTGCGCCCGCCCTTCCGCTCGATGTCGTCCCACGCGGCACGGAACCACTCGAGTGCATCCTGGACCGTCATGGCCGCGAGTTGGGTGACGTCGCGCCCCGCAAACGTCACGGCCAACGACTCAGGCCGAAGCCGCTTGCCGGCGCAAGCCGGACAATCGACAACGCTCTGGAATCGCGTCAACGACCGGGGACGCCACTCGCGCCAAACGCGCTCGAGCGTCCCGATGAGCCCCGCAAACGCCTTGCGGTCCCGCCCGTGAACGTGCCGCTTGCCACTCGAATGCGCGAACTCGAACTCCCAAATCCGATCGCCGGTGCCATGGAAGAGCGCGCGACGCGCGGCCTTCGGCAGGTCGTCGAGCGGCATCTCGATCGAGCCGCCAAACTCGCGCAGCACCTGGTCCAGGTGCTGGGTATGCAGACGTGTGTAGTGAACGAAACCCTTCTTGTTTAGGCAGCGCACAGCTCCGGCAGCGATGCTGAGCGACGTGTCGGCGAGCAGGAGTGGCTCGGCGAAGCCACGCGATTCACCGAGCCCGTTGCACTCCGGACAAGCGCCCTGCGGACCATTGAACGAAAACAACCGTGGTTCGAGCTCGGGCAGAGCGCCATGCCCGTTGGGGCAAGCACGCAAGCTCGAGTAGAGGTCATAGTCCTCGTCCGTGCCTCGCAGGCGCAAGACGCCAACGAGCCCCGCGCCAATCCCGAGCGCGAGTTCGATCGAATCCAGCAGGCGCTGCCGTTTGCTGGCTGCGGCCTTGATCCGATCCACGACGACCTCGATGTCGTGCTTCTTGTAGCGATGCAGCGAGATCTCCTCGTCGAGACGCAACACCCGCCCATCGATACGCGCACGCACATAGCCCTTCCGGCGCAGCCCTTCGAGCTCCTTGCGATAGCTCCCCTTGCGCCCACGGATGATCGGTGCGAGCACATAGATCCGATCGCCGTCCGAACACCGCGCGAGCACGTCGTCGGCGATCTGCTGCGGCGCGAACGCGACGACTTCTTCGCCGCAGACGTGACAACGCGGCGTGCCGAGCCGCGCCATGAGCAAGCGCAGGAAGTCCCAGACCTCGGTGATGGTCCCGACCGTCGAGCGAGGGTTGCGCGAAACCGACTTCTGGTCGATGGCAACGGTCGGCGACAGGCCTTCGATGTGCTCGAGCTTCGGCTTCTCGATGCGGCCGATAAACTGGCGCGCGTAGGCAGACAACGACTCGAGGAAGCGCCGCTGCCCTTCCTTGTAGATCGTGTCGTACGCTAGCGAACTCTTCCCAGACCCAGAAACGCCGGTAAAGCAGACGAGTCGGTCGCGAGGGAAGCGGAGGTCAACGCCCTTGAGGTTGTGCTCGCGGGCGCCCTTGAGGATGAGGTCGGACACTCACGGAACGTACGGGCACTGCGCCGTCGATCCAACAGAATGCTCTACCAGCGGCGGCCGCCGCCCCCGCCACCGCCACCGCCGGAGTCGCGGCGGGGACGCTCCTGCGCCTCGTTGACGCGTAGGCGACGACCTTGCAGGTCGCCACCGTCGCCCTCGCGCATCGCCTTATCGGCGGCTTCGTCCTCCATCTCGACGAACGCAAAACCGCGCGAGCGGCCCGTGTCCCGATCCAGAATGACGGCTACCGAGTGCACGTCGCCAAAGGCGGAAAAGAATTCCCGGACGTCGTTCTCGGTCGAATCCCAGGACAGATTGCCCACGTATAACTTCTTCACTAATCCAAACTCCAAGCTCTTTCTAACATGCTCACCGTCGCGAAAGCCCGTCTACCGGGTACCGAAAAGAGCGACGAGATGACGCAATCAGGCTCGGAGAAAGTTGCCTAGGCGGCCTGCCTTCGTGGGCGAACCGTGAAATGCTGCGGTCTGCGACCTGTTTCCGCAAGCCCGTTTTGATAGAAGAAATGACTCCGACACGTTTCTTCTACTACAAAATGTCCAGGATCCCGGCTCCGCCGCCGGTCAGGGTCTCGACCGTGGCGCGATAGTTGGCGCCGGCGGCGAGGATGCTGTTCCACGGCCACTTAGCTTTGTCGGCTACGAGGCCCAGCGCAACGGCGGCAAACGCACGCGAGAGTTGCTTGTTGGACCGGTTGCCGAGGTGCGCAGCCAGGGCCTTCAACACGCGCCGGTCGCCGATCGCGCCGATCGCCTTGGCAAGCGCGCTCTGCACGGCGACCGTGGGCGCATGTTGCAGTTGCTCGACGAACTCCACGGCGACGCTCTTGTCACCGAGGAGGCCAAGCGCAATCGAGCCTTGCGTCAGGAAAAACTCGCGACGTTCGGCCGAGCGAACCAAGGCACGAATCTCGTCGGTCGCTTCGTGGTAACGCATGAGTCCGAGCGCCACAGCCATGTAGCCGGCAGGCTCCTGCTGATTCTTGATGGCCCGAAGGCGCTGCAGCACGAGGTCCCCCGCCTCGCGCGATCCCAGGATGCCGAGCGCGATCGCGAAGCCGGCGGCCACATTCGGTGAGCGAGTCGTGCGGAAGGCGCGCGTGAGGGCAGCGGTCACGGCCGCATCCTCATCGCTACCGTCCGCCTTGCGCCGGGCGCGGACGAGCTCGCCAAGACCGAGCGCAACCCAGGGCTTGGTCAGGGTCTGGACGCGCGGACTTTCCAGCACACGCAGCAACGCAGCGCGGTTCCGTTCGCCCCCGATCTTGCCAAGCGCGATCGCGGCGAACGAGCGCGCCTGCCGATCCTTCCCCGACTCCAAGTAGCTGCGCAGCGCCGCATTGCACTTGGTATCGGTCGGCTTGGCGATCTGGCCGAGAGCGAGCATGACCGACTGGTGCACGAGGCCCGGCTCGCTCCGCGCGAGGCCGTCCTGTAGGGCACGCAAAACCGTCCGCCGAGCGGCGGCGTGGCGGCCGACGACGGCGAGCGCCGTCCAAGCCTGCGAGCGCACGCGAGTCGACAACCCCGGTGTTCGGACGAAACCGAGCACAGTATCAGCGACCTCGCCGGCCAGGATGCTGGCCTCGTGTCCAGGACGGTCGAGATCCAAAATGCGGTACGCGTTCAGTGTGGCAACGCGCACGTCGTCGCGCACCTCGCGCGCCGGATCGAGCAGCGAACGTAGCCCATCGAACACGGCTCGCTTGGTCTCGACGTCCGCAGCGCGCGCTGCCATGAGCCCGAGCGCATACACCGCAAACGCCTGCGTGCGGTAGGTCACCCGCTCGCGTCCGACGAGCCGGCGCCCGCGCGCCGAGTCCTGTGCGAGTGCAACCAGGTCGCCCCGGCTGTGATC
>CAYSWE010000314.1:0-6081 GCA_964434515.1 uncultured Phycisphaerales bacterium
CGCCGGCGGGCCTCCTCCGTTCGTCCTGTTCCGGCCAGAAGAATGCCTAAGTTGAACAGGATTTGCGCGCGCTCACTTCTTCCCAGCGGGATCTTGCACGCGAGGCCGCGGCGCAGCAGTCGCTCGGCCTCGTCGAATCGCTTCTGCTGTAGCCGCACCGCGCCGAGCTCCCCGTAGGCCCGGCCAAACTCGGGCTCGATTGCGAGCGCCGCGCGCAGATGTTGTTCGAACCGGTCGCGCCGGCCGCGATCGCGCTCGACGATCGCAGCTTTGAGCTGCAGGCCGAGGGAGCGCGGTTGCGACGCGGCATCGCGGACAAACAGAGTCGGATTGTCCCTCCAGTCGTAGCAGCGCAGGTGGCTCTGAACGGCCGATGCGGCGCACCAGACGGCGAGCGCGCCAACTCCGACGCGGCGGGCGATCGTTCCGTGCACTCGCATGGCGAGCCAGGCGGCGAGTAGGCTCAGGCCGAGGCTTCCTAGGTAGTAGAGGCGCTCCGCAAACTGGACGCCGATCGGCAACGGGACGTTGGTCGTAAGGAAGGTTAGGCCTAGCCAGCTGGCGATCGCCAGCGCAAGCACGTGGTTTGTTCGCACGGCGAAGACTCCGATGGATGCCATGGCGAGCAGACAGATCGCAGCGGCGAGGAAGCCGAGGTCGGCCGGTGATTCGACCAGCGGAAACACGGATGGTCCGTAGTCGGAGGCCAACGTGAAGGGGAACAACGTCTTGTAGAGTCCGTAGCCCCAGATCTGGATTGCCGTCAGGATGCGCGTGAGCGGCGGCGCGGCGAATAGCGGGTTGCTCAGATACGCCACCTCGACCTGGCTCGCGATGTGCGTGAAGGCATTGGCGCGCAGGGCGAACCACACGGTCGCGGGCAGCGCCGCGACTGTGGCCGTCCATCCGATCAGCGTGCCAAGGCGGGTTCGCGCGTATCCGGCGGCGATCGCGTAGATCGGCAGGAAGCCAATCCAGGCGAGCGCGCTCTCTTTCGAGCCGAATGCGAGTAGCAGGAGCGCCGCGCTGACCGAGGCGCGCCAGACGGTCCCGGCACGCGACACTCGCTTACGTGGTGCTACCGCCGCCGCAAAGATCCAGGCCGCCGCTGCACCCAGGTCATACGCAAGCAAGTCCGCGCGGCCGACGATCGGCGCCACGACATCGACGTGCATCGCGTGCACTGCGAATACCAGCGCGCCGCAGAGCGCAGGGCCGGCCGTCTGGGTCAGTCGCCGGATCAAGGCGAACGTGAGTAGCACGGCCAGCACGTGTAAGAGCAGATTGATCGCGTGGTGTGGATAGGCCTCGGCGCTGCTGTCCCGGCCCGGCCACCAGTGGTGGGTCAGCGCGAGGCTATAGACCGTGACCGGCCGATAGAGCGGATTGGAAGGCAAGGAAGGCGTTCCCGCGCCGGACCAATACTCCGTCGAGAGGTAGTCGGACAACGGCCGCAGCTCACGCACCATGCGATTCTGCGGGCGCTCGCTCGTCCGCGCGATGGACCCATCGTCGAGCGGGAACTGGCTCGACAGCACGGGGATGTGGATCGCTGCGGCGAGCAGGAGCAAGCCGACGAGCCACGGCGTTGGGCGCAGCTTGCTAGGGTCGCGGTGCGTTGGCATCGCAACACTCTATCGTCTCGGTTCGGAGCGAGCGTTGCGAGATGTCGTGGGGCCCGGGCCGTCCGTGCCCTATCATGCGCGACATGTTGCGTTTCATGGCACTCCGGTCGCGGCTCGCGACCGTCTCTTTCGTTGCGGGCCTCACGGGCTGCTTCGTCGGCTTTAGTCCGCTTGCCCTGGCCCAGACCGAACCGGTCGTCGGGATCCGCAAGCGCCCTTCGCGCGTGCATGCGCTGCAGGGTGCGCGCGTCGTTCTGGCTCCAGGGCGCGTGCTCGAGACTGGCACCGTGGTCGTGCGTGATGGGCGCATCGTCGACGTTGGGCCTGCGGTGGTTCCTCCGGCGGATGCGCAGATCCACGACTGCAGCGGGCTGACGCTTTAGCCCGGGTTGATCGAACCGTGGTTACCGCTGCATCGCCCGAAGAAGCCGGCGAAGCCGGATGCCTCGCACGAGGCGGACACCGCGCACGGGCACAGCTTCACGCCGCCTGGCCCGATGATCGACGGTGTGGCGGCCCCGGAGCACGGCGGCGCCCATTGGAATCCGCGCGTGCATCCCGAGTTCGAGGTCGTCAGCGAACTCGAGCTCGATGTTGCCAGGTCGCAGGAGCTACGCCGCCTGGGCTTTGCGGCGGCTCATGTGGTTCCCGATGATGGGATTTTCCGCGGCGTGAGCGCGCTCGTTTGTCTGAGTGACGGCCCACGCAACCGACGCCTCGTTCGCGATCGAGTCGCACAGCACGTAGCGTTTCAGCGCGGGCAAGGGCGGGATGCCTACCCCAACTCGCTCATGGGCGTGATCGCGCTCGTGCGCCAGACGTTGATCGATGCGGCGTGGCAGCGCGATGCGCGCGTGGCCTACGACAAGGCGCCTGGCGACCTCGAGCGCCCTGAGCACAACGCTGCGCTGACCGCGCTCGAGCCCGCCATCGGCCGTCGTCAGCCGGTATGCTTCGCAGTTCGTAGCGATCTGGACGCGCTGCGTGCGTTGCGCCTAGCCAAAGAGTTCGATCTCGATGTGTGGTTGCGCGGCAGTGGTTATGAGTATCGGCGTCTCGACGATTTGGCCGGGACGCGCCTCATCGTGCCGGTCGCGTTTCCCGACCCGCCGCAGGTGCAGTCGCTCGAAGACGCGGCGCGCGTGAGCTTGCGCGCGCTGCACGCTTGGGACCGAGCACCGACGAATCCTGCGCGTCTGGCCAAGGCCGGCATCCCGTTCTCGCTGACGAGCGCGGCGCCGAAGGATCGCAGTAAGTTCTTTGCGCGGATGCGGCGCGCGATCGAACGTGGTCTGCCGGTGGATGCGGCGCTGCGCGCATTGACGCTGGCCTCGGCGGAACTCTTCGGAGTCGCGGATCGTCTGGGTTCGATCGCGACAGGCAAGATCGCCAATCTGGTCTTGACCGATGGGGATCTGTTTGCCAAAGGGACGCACATCGTCGAGACCTGGGTCGATGGAAAGCCGTACGAGGTCGATGGTCGCCCGCCGGTGGATCCGCGCGGCGCGTGGCAGGCGACGCTCGAGAACGGAGCTCCGTTCGTGTTGACGATCGCAGGCGAGCTCTCGACGTTGCGTGCTTCGCTGCACCGAGTCGCTCCCGAGCAGCCGAAGGGGGAAAGACCGAAGGGGGAGAAGCCGGCTCCCAAGACGTCGAAGCCGGTCGAGGCGCGCGCCGTCAAGCTCGATGTTCGACGGCTGGGTGTCGTGCTACCGGGTTCGTTCGTCGGGCACCAGGGCTCCGTGCGACTCAGCGCGGCCATCGACGGCGACACGATGCATGGCTCCGGCGAATGGCCCGATGGTGTTCGCTTTGGTTGGAGCGCGACGCGAGCGAAGCGACCCGAACCCAAGGCCCGGCCGACGCTGGTTGTCGGTGCGCTATCCAAGGACGCGATCGAGCGACCGGAAGGGGCGTTTGGACGCACGAGTCCGCCCAAGGAGCCTGCCACCGTCGTGGTGCGGGACGCTACGATCTGGACTTCTGCCGAGGCCGGCAAGATCGACCATGGCACGTTGTTGGTGCAGAACGGCCGCATCACCGCCGTCGGTGACAAGGTGACTGTCCCCGAGGGCGCGCTCGTGATCGACGCCAAGGGCAAGCACGTGACGGCCGGTCTGATCGACGCCCATTCGCACACGGCGATTTCCGGCGGTGTCAACGAGGGCACGCAGGCCGTGACCGCCGAAGTGCGCATCCAGGACGTGATCAATCCCGACGACATGAACCTCTATCGACAGCTCGCGGGCGGTTTGACCTCTGCGAATCTGCTGCATGGTTCGGCCAATCCGATCGGTGGGCAGATGCAGGTCATCAAGCTGCGTTGGGGGGCCGACCTGGGCGGGCTCGTGTTCGATGGTGCGGCGCCAGGGATCAAGTTTGCGCTCGGTGAAAACGTCAAACAGAGCAACTGGGGCGACGGATTCAACACGCGGTACCCGCAGTCGCGCATGGGGGTCGAGCAGATTCTGCGCGATCGGTTTCAGGCCGCTCGCGAGTATGTGCAGGATTGGCAGAGCTGGAACGAGGGGAAAACGCAGGGCCGGCTGCCGCCGCGCCGCGATCTCGAGCTCGAGGCCTTGGCCGAGATCCTAGCCGGCAAGCGCATGGTCCATTGTCATTCCTACCGACAAGACGAGATTCTCATGCTCATGCGCGTCGCCGAGGACTTTGGTTTTCGCATCGGCACGCTGCAACACATTCTCGAGGGCTACAAGGTCGCCGAGGTCATCAAGAAGCACGGTGCTATGGCGTCGACATTTAGCGATTGGTGGGCATACAAGTACGAGGTCATCGATGCGATTCCCTACAACGGTGCTCTGATGCACAAGCTGGGGATCGTTACGTCGTTCAACTCTGATAGCGCCGAGCTGGCGCGTCGTATGAATCTCGAGGCGGCCAAGGCCGTCAAGTATGGCGGCGTCTCCGAGAGTGAAGCGCTACGTTTCGTTACCTTGAATCCAGCCAAACAGCTGCATGTCGACAAGCGTGTCGGGTCGCTAGAGGTCGGCAAGGACGCAGATTTCGTCATTTGGAGTGGTCACCCGCTGTCCACCTACACCGTATGCGAGCAGACGTGGATCGATGGTCGCAAGTATTTTGATCGTGCGGATGACGCACAAGAGCGTCAGGCGGTCGTAGCCGAGCGCGCCCGCTTGATTCAGAAGATCCTTGCCGAACGGAGGAAACGCGCTGCGGCGAAACGGAAATCAGCCGGCGAGAAGGTCGGGCAGCAGCACGGGGAGGGCGGACGATGAAGCGGCGAATTGGACTGTGGAAGGCTTTCGTGTTGGCTCTGACGACGGGCATCGCCGCCGCGCAGATGCCGGCGGTCAAGCAGGCCGCGCCCGTGCTCTTGAGCGGCGGCACCGTGCATACCGTGAGTGGCAAGGTCCTTCCCGAAGCGGACGTGTTGTTCGAGCACGGCAAGATCACTGCGGTCGGGAGAAAACTGCCCGTACCGGCAGCGGCGCGTCGCATCGATTGTCGGCGCAAGCACGTCTATCCGATCCTGATCGCTGCGAATACAGTGTTGGGACTGGTCGAGATCAATGCAGTGCGATCGACGCGTGACTTCCGGGAGGTGGGGACGGTGAAGCCGGAGGTCCGTGCTGCCGCCGCGTTCCATCCGGACAGCTTGTTGTTGCCAGTGGCACGTTCCAACGGAGTGGGCATCGCGCACGTCGTTCCGCAGGGCGGCTTGATCTCGGGAAGCTCGTCCGTCATGCAGCTCGATGGCTGGACCTGGGAAGACATGACCCTTGTCGATCGCGTCGGAATGCACGTTAGCTGGCCGGCCATGCAGGTGGGTACCGGGCCGGATGCCGATGCGAGACGCAAGAAGCGAGATGCGGATCTGAAGACGATTGCGTCGACCTTCCAAGATGCTCGCGCTTATGCGAAGGCCCAGGCCGGTGCGCCGGGCGTACACCCGATCGATCGTCGGCTCGCGGCGCTGGTCCCGGTTGTCAACGGTATGCAGCCGGTCTTCGTGCATGCCAACGAGCTGCGCCAGATCGAGGCCGCGTGTGCGTGGGCCAAAGCCGAGGGGCTGCGGCTGGTCATCGTCGGCGGTCGGGACGCGGGACTGGCTGCCGCGCAGCTCGCGGCGCAGAAGGTCAGCGTGATCGTCGCACCCGTGCTGCGTCTCCCCGGGCGGCGCGACGCCGACTACGACGCGCCGTTCACGCTACCGATGCGGTTGCACAAGGCGGGCGTGTCGTTTTGTATCGCTGGCAGTGGTTCCCCGTTTGATGCTGCACACGAACGGAACCTGCCCTACCACGCAGCCGCCGCGGCCGCCTATGGACTACCCAAGGCTGTCGCGTTGCGCGCCATCACGCTGGATGCCGCGCGTGTGCTGGGCATCGACAAGCGACTCGGTTCGATCGAGAAGGGCAAGGACGCCTCGTTGATCGTGACCAACGGCGATCCGCTCGAGATTCGTACGAAGGTC
>CAYSWE010000315.1:0-6042 GCA_964434515.1 uncultured Phycisphaerales bacterium
TTCGCTTCGACCGCCTTGTTCGTCGCGGTCATCTCGTCGGAACTGGACTGCGTCACGAGTTCCGCCACGATGATATAGAGCAGCGCCACGATCAGCAGCACCAGAACGAGGGCGAAACCCCGCTCCGAACGAACGGTCACCGCACTATCGGGATGGTGAACTCGATTCACGACGATCGCTCCTTGCAGGCTGCACACTGGGTTCCCCTCCGACGCGGGGTACCCCTCCATCTTGCACCCCACAGAGAACCCTTGGCAAGAAGCTGCGGCCGTCAGAGCCCCCCGCCCGTGAAGTCGTCCTCACCGTAGCCCTCGAATCCATAGATGATGCGCGGCGTGATCATGAAGATGACCTCGCTCTGGCCCACCTGGATGTTCGTGGAACGGAACAGGAATCCCAAGATGGGGAGATCGCCGAGAACAGGAATCTGTGACTCGTTCTCGAAGCGGGTCTTGGTAATCAACCCACCGATTACGGTGGTCTTGCCGCTCGGCACATCCACCGTCGTCCGGGCCACGCGACTGGAGACCTCCGGCGTCGGGATCGGCTGCGTGTCGGCAAAGCCGGTCACGGCATCGACGGACGCGAAGATCTGCAAACGCACGGTATCGCCAGGCACGACGTCGGGGCGGATCTGCATGGACACGCCGACGTCGATGAACTTGATGTTGGTCGAGACGTTCTGTCCGCTGATCTTGGCCTCCGGATAGGGCACGCGCGTGCGCGTGTCGATGATCGCCACCCCACCGTTGCGCACGGCAATGCGCGGATGTGAAACGATGTCGGACTTGAAGCGTTGCTGCAGGAGTTCGAGCGTCGCGTTGAGTTCCAGGTTGTCGTGAATCCCGCCGATGGTCAGCAGGCCCTCGGCCGCTCGCGCGCCACCAGACCCGATGGCGGCATTCGGAAACGAGGACACGAGGCTCTTGATGAAGCTCCCCTTGCCGCGCGTCGCCAAGGTCGGCGTCTTCGCGTTGAGCAAATCGACGCCGAGATCCAGGGTCGTGCCGGACGAGAACTCGACGACCTTCGCCTCAATGAGAATCTGCGGTACGGAGCGATAGAACAAATCCATCGCCTGCTCGAACGCCCCGAGGCCGTCGGGCCGCGCGGTCACGAGCACGAGGTCATTCGCAATGCCTTGCTTCTGAATGTTCGGAAAGGCCTTGGCGAACTTGCTGTCGCCCAGCGTAATGGGTGGGGACTTGTCGAACTTGGTGACGATCGTAACGCTCACCTCGACATCTCCCAGGAGGGTGTCGAGCACCGAAGCCCCGCCCTCGGCGTCCTTGCGGGCACCCGAATACTGGAACACGGCCGTCGAGCCAGCCCCTTTCTTTGCGCCAGCGCTCGCCCGCGCACCGGAACGCTCCAAGAGCTTACGGAGCACGCCGCTCGTTTCTTCGGCGACGAAGTACGCCTTGGTAACTCGACCGTCCGCGTGCACGAAAATCTGCTGGCCGAACGTCTCGTAGAGTTCGTGACGAGGCACCTTGCGAACCTGCTGCTGCGCGCCGTCCGCACTGGCCTTGCCCGCCGGTTTGGCCTTGCCTGCCGGTTTGGCCTTGCCTGCCGGTTTGGCCTTGCCCTGCGATGCATTCTCGACCCACGGGTTGGGTCGCAGCGCACCGACGCGGACCGGTTCGACCCCGACGACGATCGGCGCGACCTCCCTGCGCCCTGATGGATCGAAGACCGCGACCGTCGTCGTGGGCTTGGCCAGCGCCGGCCCCAATACGGGGACGGAGCGCCGCGTGGCGACGCAGCCAGCGAATGCCATCGCACAAAGGCCCAACGCGCTCACGATCCACGCGCCACCGTCCCGATCCCCTGTCTGCATCACGCGGTTAGCGTACGGCCGCCCGCAACTGGAAGCGCGCCGAAAATGCTGCGCATCGCCGGATCAGTCGCTGATTTCCTTGACGACGTCGTCTGTGATATCCACGACATCCAGCGACTTCGGATTGTGGTACGAACCACTCTTGACCACGCAGTCATGGCTCAACTCGGCAGCAACTCGGCGCACGGCGCGCTGCACCCTGGCGTGGGCCTTCGCGATGAGGATGTTGTACCGCGCCGACCCTTTCTCGATGCTTTCCGACTCGATGGTCTTGTACTCCTTCGTCGCCTCCATGCACTTCTGAAGCTTGACCTTGGCCGGCTTCGTCGTCTTGCGGGAGTTGCCGTAGAGAACGTCGCGCTTGTGAACCGTCAGTCCCCGCTTCTTCTGCGTCGAGATCTCCTGCATCGAGATCTCCTGCGTGAAGCAGACCGCCGCGGGCGAAGCCGGCGCAGGCCGTTGGGCCGACAACTCCGAACCAAGCAGCAGTGCGACGGAACCAAGCGCGACCCAACTGCATACGCCCAGGTTCCATGCCCGCATGTTCGTCCGTCTGTTGCTGCTCACGATGCCCTCCGACTTCCTTCGCTATCTGGTCCGCTAGCAGAAGCGCGATCCGCCCCCGCGCCGTGTCACACAAACCCGAAACACCGCATTTGCGCCTACCAATCGAAGCAGACCCGACGATTGGGACGTTCTTACAACGCAAGCCCCGGCCCGCAGCAGGGTTTTTTTTCGAGAAAAACCGACCTCCTTCTTAAGTGCTTATCTGAACGAACGTTCCGATCTCCACACCAAGGCGATCACGGCACGGAGAAACCGGATAGAGCCCAGTTATGCGCCAGACTTGCGCCAGACCCCCTTGGTGGCGCATATCAGTTGCGCCACCAAGTCAGCAGTTTTTCCCGGCTTGTCCCGTGGCGAGGAAGTAGCGCAGCGACCGTCGAACGCCATGGCAACAAAGCCGCCCCTCGCGTAGCCAAAGCGCTAAGTCCCGGCTAGCGGTGCGGCGACTTGCGCCCACGAGCTCGCAGTAACCGTGCGGGCTCAGGCCATCGCGGGCCGCGCTCGCATCCGCGAAGAAGGCAGCAAGCCGCTGCCAGCGCACGGCGCGGACCGCCAGGCCGCGTCCCGCCTCCGCCCGACCGAGGGTCGACGCGGTGCGTTGGTCGCGAGGATCCGCAAGGACCCGGCCTCCACCCTCCGGCACCGTCGGCGCGGGGACGACCGAGGTTTCGTCGATCCGCGGAACCGTACGCTCGAAATCGAGGTCCAGGTCCTCCGGTTCGACATAGCGCCCCCGCGCCAACACGAGGGCGCGCTTGACGACGTTCTCGAGTTCACGGACGTTCCCAGGCCAGTCGTAGCGAAACATCGCATCAAGCGCCGCCGCGGAGAACCTCCGACCGGCCGCTGGCGCTCCAGCATCCTCGAAGGCGGATCGGAAGGTATCCGCGAGCAGCGGGATCTCCTCCTTTCGCGCGCGCAACGGCGGCACGCGCAGCTCCACGCCACCGAGGCGATAAAACAGATCCTCGCGAAAGGAACCGGCCGCGACCATGGCTCGAAGATCCCGGTGCGTCGCGGCGATCACACGGACATCGACTTCGATCGGCGTCTCACCGCCGACCCTGCGGACGTGATGGTCCTGCAGAACTCGCAGCAGCTTGGCCTGCACATCGAGCGACATTTCGCCGATCTCGTCGAGGAACAGCGTGCCCCGATGCGCCTGCTCGAAGAAGCCGCGCTTGCGCTCAACGGCACCCGTGAACGCCCCACGTTCGTGCCCGAAGAGCTCCGACTCGAGGATCGACGCCGGAATCGCCGCACAGTTCACGCGCACGAGCGGCCCCGCCGCGCGGCCACTCGCGTCGTGGCAAATCTCGACGAAGACCTCCTTGCCAACACCCGTTTCTCCGAGCAACAACAACGTAAGATCCGTCGCCGCGGCGCGCTCTGTCGTGCTCAGCAGCGCCAGCATCGGGCGCGAACGAAACACGGCACTACCCCGAGTTTCCACGTGCTCCGGTGCGACGGGTGCGTGTTGATCGAGGTTGAGCCGTCGTCCCAGCGTGGCGCGGAGAAACTCGGCAGAAGCGGCGTCGTCCGGAAACAGCAAGGCGCCGGCCCGGACACTAGCGCCGACGCCACCGACTCGGTCCAACACTAGCGACCGGAGCCGTTCCGCGAGGGCTTCGCTGTCAGCGCGCGCCTCCCCGGGGACCAAGACCTCGATCGCCGCCAAGCCGACGCGGCCGGCGATCGCATGCGCCGGCAACTCGGCCAACACGGATGCACCCACTCGCGCCAAGAAGGCATCAAAGCTCCGGTCCCCCATCAACTCCCGGGCGACGGGATCGACCTCGACCCGGAGCAACGCAAGCGACGTGCCGGCGCGCTGCGACCGATCCACTTCCTGACTGAGGCGCCGCAGGAAATAACGCTCGACATAGAGTCCGGTGCGAGCGTCCTCGATTGCCAAGCGATAGAGGCGCGCGGTATCCATTGCGGTGACGACCTGCCGCGACAATGCCTCGAGATGCGCAAGCTCGATGGTGGCCTCACGAGAACGATCGACGAAGCAAAGGAACGCGCAACCCCACGGTCGATCCACGCGGCGTAGCGGCATGACCGTGCAGTACGGGGTATCCCCGGCGTTGATCACATGGCAGGCACCAACGGCCTGTAGGCCGAGCGCAACCACCTCGTCGGACAACGAAGTGAACTCTCCGTCGAGCCCCCCGAACCGATTGAGCCGACCCGTTTCGGCATCTTTGAGCGCAAGCACGACGCACGACGCGTGGCTCGCTTCCGAGAGGACGGCGACGGCCTCCTGCGCTACGGCATCAAGATCGAGCTTGGACGTCAGTCGCGTCACGGCCTGACTCAACTGCTCGCGTTGCTCGATCCGCATGCGAAGCTGTACCGCCATCTCACCGAACGAACGCGTCAGGTGTGCGACCTCGTCGTTCCCTTCGAGCCGCGGCACGTCGACATCCAGCTCGCCTTTGCTGAGGCGCTGCGCCAACTCGGAGATCCGCTCGATCGGACGAGAAATCCGCCCAGTGACGCTCGACAGGAAGAACGTTACCGCAATGAGCAGGAGGGCGAGAACCGCGAGAGCAAAGGACGGCAACCCGAGGTTGGCGGCGAAGAACTGAAGACGCACGTCCTTCGGCTGTTGCGCCACGGCCAGGATTGCCAGCGGCTCGCCACCGCGATCGCGCAGCACGGCGAGCCCCGCTCGCCAGCGTTTGTGACCGAGCATCGTCTCCTGCGGCCCAGGCGACTCCCGCAGCAGTTCGAGCACCGCCGCCTTGGTGCTACTCGCTTCGATGCTCGACTCGACGAGCCTGAATCTCGTGAGTTCCTCCGGGGCAACGCCGGCCCCCGCCGCAACGACCGGATAGCCCGAGAGATCGTACAGCGCCAGGATTCCCCGCGCGCCCCAGGTGCCAAGCCAAGCCTCATCGATCACACGTCCGATCGCCACACGGATCGGCCCAGACGGAGTCTCGACCTCGGCTCTTGCGCCGACGAAGAAGCGCCCCCAACGCAGATAGAGCCCCGAGCCCGGACCGAGCGGCGTTCGACCAAGCCGTTCCGACGCGTCGCGATCGAGCACGCGGAGAACACGCCCGCCACCCGCCGGATGCGGCACTTCCGCCACCAAGAAACTCTCCGCCGCCCAGCCACCGGGACGCTTGAGTCGGAGCCGTTCGCGTAGCTTCTTGCGGAGAAGAGCCTCACGCAGCGGTGCGGCACCGGACGCCGCAACCAGGCGCGCGTACTCCGCGGCGACGTCTCGCGCGTTCTGCCGGGCGTCGATCACCATCGCGCGTCGCGTGGCCTCGATGCGTTCGCGCGCAAGGTCCAAGCCCGCGAAGGTGGCTCGCCGCTCACCCTCGACCTGGTTCCGCTCCAGCGCCCGGAGCAGCCCGAACGTCAACACGACCACGGGCACGATGGTCGCGACGGCGACCAAGGCACTCAGCCGAAGTCGGACACTGCCGATCGATGACAGTGTCTCTAGGCCGTGGACAAACAGCCAGGGCAGACTCAACCCAAGTAGAACCAACGCCAGCACGTCGAAGCGGTGACGAAAACTCGCGAGTTCCTGGTCCTGTACGGCGATCCCCAGGACCGCGTTTCCCCAGCCCTCGCCAACCAGGGGCACGTAGGTCTCGACCGCCGTCGGCAAG
>CAYSWE010000316.1:0-6033 GCA_964434515.1 uncultured Phycisphaerales bacterium
CTACTGTTCGTCTGGCTGCTATCGCGGCGCTATGTGGGCGCATTGTATGCGCTGCTGCCAATGATCGCCTATGCAGCCAACCCAACGGCAAACTTTCAGGCCCTGCACTACGACTCGCACACGGCGGCGACATTGTTTCTTGTCGCGGGTTTGTTCTTCCTGGATGGGTGGGTGCGCGGATCGCTCGTGCAAGGAATCATCGCCGGATTCCTGTTGGGCATCCTGCCGACCATTCGCCCGCTCGAGACACTCTGCGGCATCGGCGTACTGCTCGCACTCGGTGTGGCGCTCTGGCGGAGCCCGCGCCGCATCCGACAGCTACCGGCGCTCGGCGTCGCGGCCTTCATTCCTATCGCCGCGCTGCTTTGGTACAACAACGATGCGTTTGGGTCACCATGGCTCACCGGGTACAGCCTGACCCACGAGCAAAGCGGCTTCAGCTTCGAGAACTTCAAGCGCTATGCGATGTCCTACTTCGAGGAGATCGGCGGCAAAGGCGTCGGCGCGCTGTTCGGACTCGGTCTGTGCGGCTTCATCGCGATGCTATTCGAACGGCGCACGCGCGCGCTGGGCCTCCTGATGCTCGGATCGGCTCTGCCCATCACGCTCGGTTACATGGCCTACTACTTCCGCTGGGGTTCCCTGCGCTTCTTTATCCCGATCTTTCCTCTGCTCACGATCGCGGCGTTCTGGCTGCTGCATGAGTTCGCTGTCCGCGCTCCTCGCTTGGGTTACTCGGCCGCGATCGCACTCACCACAATCGCGGTCGGCACCGGGTTGTCCGGTACATTGCAACGAATCAAGCCCGAGGTCCGCGGTCACCGCACCGCCGACGCAGTGATCCAGCAGCTCGCAGATCGGGTCCCCGAGGGCAGCTTGGTGCTCGCGGAACGCAGGATTCAGGAACCACTCGATGTCGACGGGCGCTGGAAGCTCGTCGACGCGCGTTTCGTAGCCAGCGGCAACACGAGCCGCTTCGGCCGACGACGTTTCCGACGCAGCCGACGCACAAGCCGTGCGACGTCCGCAGCGCGCACGCGAGTTGCACGACCAAGTCCCATGCAGCCAGGCCGTCGCTCCGAACGAACTCGCTACAAGAAGCTGTCCTTCGGCGAGCGTCACAAGAGAATCGTGCACGACCTGTTCGCTTGGTCCGGCAACAAACCGGTCTACTGGCTCGGCTCGCGTCGTTCCTCCGCCGGTTTTCGGCGTACCGCCCGAGGCTACGGCAAGACCGAGGAGATCGCTGACATCACGCTACCGGCGCGGCCCAAACGCAGTCGGCGCGCATCCATCTGGAGTCGCCTCGGCGGTCTCGGCGGCGACGGGCTCGACATGTTTCGCATCCCCAATGACGGCCGCCCACTGCAACTTTGGAAGTGGACGCCAGAGTAAACCCGTGATCCTCGCAATCGACCAGGGAACGACCAGCACGCGTGCCATCCTGTTTGACACAGACGGCAACGTGCTCGCCCTTGCCCAGAAGGAGCTACAGCAGTACTTCCCCGCGCCCGGCTGGGTCGAACATGACCCTGAAGAAATCTGGAACGCGACGCTCGAGGTCGGTCGCGAGGCCTTGGCTGCGTCTCACGAGACGCCGACTGCCATCGGCATCACCAACCAACGTGAAACAACCGTTCTTTGGGACAAGAGCACGGGCCTCCCGTTGCATCGCGCCATTGTCTGGCAGGATCGACGCACGACCGACCAATGTCGGATGCTGCGCGAACAGGGTCATGCGGCCGAGATCCAAGCGCGAACAGGGTTGATCGTTGACCCGTACTTTTCCGCCACGAAGCTCGCCTGGCTACTCGACAACGTCGAGGGCGCGCGCAGCCGGGCCGAGCGCGGCGAGCTGGCCTTTGGGACAATCGATACGTTTCTTCTCGCACGCTTCACCGGTCAGGCAGTGCACGCGACGGATGCAACCAATGCTTCGCGGACGATGCTGTGGAATATCCACGGCGGTTCGTGGGATAACAAACTTCTCGATCTGTTCCGCATTCCACCCGCGGTACTGCCGACCGTCCAAGACTCGGCCGGCGCATTCGGCCGGACCACGAAAGACGTGTTCGGACACTGCATTCCGATCACCGGCATCGCCGGCGACCAGCAGGCGGCCGCCTTTGGGCAAGTCTGCTTCGCGCCAGGAACGATCAAGAGCACCTACGGCACTGGCGCATTCGTACTGGCCAATACCGGGCCCGCTCCGATCCCTTCGCAGAGTCGCCTGCTGACCACTGTCGCGTTCCAACTCGACGGCCAACGCACCTACGCGCTCGAGGGCAGCATCTTCTGCGCCGGCGCGACCGTGCAGTGGCTACGCGACTCGCTGGGGTTGATTCCCAGTGCTGCGGAGACAGAGGGGCTCGCTCGAAGCGCCAAGCCCGACAGCCGGGTCTTTCTGATCCCTGCATTCACCGGGTTGGGGGCACCCTACTGGGACCCCGAGGCGCGTGCCGCACTGCTCGGAATGACTCGCGACACAGGGCCCGCCGAAATCGCCAGGGCGGCGCTGGAGAGCGTCGGCTACCAGACTCGCGACTTGCTCGACGCCATGCGATCCGACGGTAGTGCGCCGCCACACGCGTTGCGCGTCGACGGCGGCATGGCCGCGAACGACTTCGCGATGCAGTTCCTCGCCGACATCCTCGGGATCACCGTCGACCGGCCCGCGACCTTGGAAACGACCGCCCTTGGCGCAGCCTACTTGGCCGGACTCGGCGCCGGCGTCTTTGCCTCGCAAGCGGAACTGGTTCGCCATTGGCAACTGGATCGTCGCTTCGAACCGACCATGTCGGCAGACGAACGGGACGAACGATATGCAAGATGGCAGGGCGCAGTGGCCCGCGTTCGCACCGACCTTCCGGTGTGACCGACAACTCGCGCGCACGTCCTGAATGCATACAGCTGGTCGCGAGCGCGCGACGATGCGAACCATGGCGCTCCAACAAGGGGGCCCCCATGTGAAGGAGGGTTCGGGTCATGGTCAACACTTCGGTTCTTCGAGTGACGCCGTTCGTCGTCTGCGCGCTCATGCTTGCAACGTCAGTACAGTCGCAAGCAAACACGACACGACAAAGCCCCCAGCTGCACCTGCTGCTCGAAGCCGGCCTACGCAATCCGGAGCATGCAGCCTTTCGCCACGCACACGCTCAGTTGCCACGGATTCTCGACAGCATGCGCGACTATGGCATCGAACTCCCGCACGTCGTGAAGGACACGGTCGTGGGCCTCGACGCCAAACACCTTCCACTACGACTACGCGTCTTCGTCGCGGGAAGCCTCGCCGGTGACACGGCTGGCCGTCGCGATCGCACACCTGAGACCTGGCTCGCCGTCGTGGACGCGGGTAGCGCACTGCCCATCGAGCGTCTATCCACCGAGCTTGTCAGCGCGGTCCCCGGCGGAGCGGCGGAAACCCGGCCGAGCTACTTCCGTGACCTCGACATGCCATGGGGCAAGCGCTACCTAGTAGGCGGCGGTGGCGCAAGGCTCCGCGCCGCACTGCCCCCCTTCCTGCACGATGACATCCCGGACCGACCAAGCAACCAAACTCGCTTTCTCTCGCGCTTCGCCGACGCTCCCCTCTGGGCCCACATCGACCTGGCGCCCTTGCTCGGCGCTCGGCGCAGCGGAGCGTTGCGCGCCACCGCCGGGCCACTCAGCACACTGTTCGGTATCTCGATCACGCGCACCGACGGCGACTGGACCGCCGACCTGCACTGGGGCGGGCAACCCGGTGCCGGAATGCTGCGGTCGTTCTTGCCCAGGCAATGCCGAGCGAGCTCGCTGCACAAGCTCCTCCCCTGGAAACCCGGCGTCGCGGTGCAGTGCAATCTGGGCAACGAATTCGGCCGCAAGCTGAACCGATCGATCCTGCCACGCGTCCTCGGCAACGGTCGCACCGCCAAGATCCTAGCGCGCGTGCTCCGAGCTAGCCGCGGCGAGTTCGGAGTGTTCCTGCCGGAAACCTCGTTCGACGACGCGAACCCCGAGGGAAGGACGGGGCCAAGCGAGCGGGTCATCCTGCTGCGCATCGATCCCGACTCCGGCGACGATGTCGTCCACGCCATCGGCGGCATGCTCGGCACACAGCTTCCAACCGCGCCGGAGGACGGCGTCGGCGTACTTCGTTACGCGTCGGCGGGAGTGACTTGGTGTTTCCGTGTGAAACAGGATCTCTTGGTTCTTTGCGGTTCACGGTCTCCAGAGACGGCCATGCGCAACCTCCGGCAGACGCTCGCAAACCGAGAGCGCCCGCCGACACACTCGGCCGCGCGGGTCGACCCCAAGCTTGGTGGAGCCGTGCAGGTCTGGATCTCGCACACCGCAGGAAGATACCTCGCGGCACGCACGAAACGGCACGACACGGGCAAACAACGAACGCTCTCGTTCCGTGCCGGGGAAGAGTTTGGCCGATTCCTCCTGCGTGCCGGGTTGCGCGCTTCGCTGCACTGGGACGCGGGCGGCTTCCGCGTTCGCACACGGTTCTAGTGGTATGGTGAGCCTGCGGAACGGATCGCTTGCGGGGCTCGCCGCCGTGGCCCTTGGCGCCCTCGCCATCGCGCAGGGAACGCATCCCGCGCGGCTGAGGCTCCTGGTCCAGGCAGGCATCCACGCCAAGGATGATCCCGCCGTCGAGCGGCTGCTCGCTCGGCTGCCGAAACTACTCGAGTTCGCGGCGCACAACGGGATTCCCGAAGCCCGCTCCATTGCCGACAACTACCGCGGCATCGATCCCTCGGCGTTCCCACTGCTCGTGCGCGTGTATGTCCCGACCGGCTGGAACCCGCTCGTTGCTGCTGAGCCGAGTTCGTTCCTCATCGCCGTCGACAGCGCTGACGAGATGCCACTGCGCTCCTGGCTCCGCGACCTGCTCGTGCCCGCCGCACCCGGCGGAGCGCCAGGCACCGCGCTGCGTCATCTATTCCTGCACGACAGCGAACAGCCGGGCGGAACGCACCGCTATCTGTTCGGCCGCGGTTTTCCGGAAGTCGCAGCAGCGTTGGGCTCGTTCCCCGACGGAAAGTTGCCCAAGACACCGAGTGTGTACGCTTCGTTCATTCGCCGCTTCAGCGCGGCGCCGGTCTACCTGTTCTGCGATCTGGCGAGAGTCCTGACGTCGAGTGCGGCGCGCAAGGTCCGCGCGATCGCAGGACCGACCGCTCCCTTCGTCGGCGTCGCCGCTGCGCGGGTCGACGACGAGTGGCAGTTCGACGTCCACTGGGGCCTACGACCAGGGGGTGGTCTGCTCGGACAGACGCTCGATCGGCGCGCACGGTCAGCCGACCTGGATCGCTTGCTGCCATGGAAGCCCGGCCTCGTTGCCCAAGCGAACTCCGGACCGGCAGTGCTACCCCTGCTCCGCATCGGCGCCCAGCGCAAGTTCGTCCCGATCGACCTGCGCGATGATTTGCGCCGCCTGCTCGCGCCATGGAACGGCGCCGTTGGGTGCTTTGCACCCGTCGCCTACGCTCACTACGAGCCATCCTCAGGTCCGCTCGACACGGCCTTCCAGAGTCGCTTTGTGGCGATCGCACGCACCGCGAACGGTGCCGGCGCCGACCTAGCGGAAGCGGTCCGCGCCACGATCCACGGTCACTTCGGACGGCACTCGATCTACTTGGAGTTCGACGACGAGGACGGCCATGGCCTCCGGCACGCAGAGTTCCGCGGATACCACATCGTGATCGGACAGACCGACGATCTGGTCTCAGTCGGACTCGCTGCCAAGCGGGACGCCGCACTCGACGACGTCACCAAGGTCCTGCAGGCCGCTCGCGGTGAACGCAAGCTACGCGCCCGCACGCTGCCCGAGGAACTCGACGGCCAACTCCAACTCTGGCTCGGCGAAACGACCGGACGCGTTCTGTTCGAGAAGTCCAACGCATGGACCAAGGAACTCGGTCGACGCCGCACCGACGAGGCCCCCGAGGTCACGTTCCTTCGCGAGACGCTGCAACGTCTCACCCGGTCGATGCGCGACGGCACGGCCTTCGTCGTCCGCTGGGACAAGACCGGCGTGCGTCT
>CAYSWE010000317.1:0-6027 GCA_964434515.1 uncultured Phycisphaerales bacterium
CAGCAGCAGATCAAGGGGATCACGCCGTCTTGTAAGTGCCAGGCGCTGCGTTGCTTCGTCAATGGCAAGGAGATCGTTCTCGAGCGCAAGCCCGGCCCAGAGCAAGAGCTCAAGGCCCCCATCAAGGTGCCGGCTGGCGCCAAGGGGCGCTTAGAGCTGAAATTTGATGTGTCGGGGGCGGCCGGTCCAAGAACCGGTGACATTCGCGTGGAGACGACCGATTCGGCGATGCCCTCGTTCACGCTGACCTGCGAGGCCCAGATCCTGCCGATCTTCGCGGTTACGCCGCCGTTTGTGGACTTCGGGAAGATGGGGCCGATGGATCAGCGCAAGTGGTCCGTGACCGTGCGAAACGTGGTTCGGAAGGATTTCACGGTCAAGAAGGCCGCGCCACCGATTCCCGGCGGCGTGGCCATCACTTCGATGGAACGCAAACAGGACGACGCCGGGACGTTCTATGAGATCGAGGGGACCTACGGACCCAAGCTCGAAGAGGGGGCAGTCGGGGGACACGTCCTCTTCACGACCGACAAAGCCGATCAGAACTTCCAGGTCGAACTGCGCGCCGAAGTGCGCGAGCAGGTTCAGATGTCACCGCGATTCTTCAGCTTCAACAGCTACCCGCGCAATGAGGATCGCGACGCCGTCGTCTATCTATGGCCTACGAACCTCGTCGATGACAAAGAGATGTTTGTCGTCGACCGCGTAGAGATCGCCAGCTGCTCGATGCCCCACGAGTTTGTTTCAGTGAGCGTCGAAGCGCCGAGCAAGCTCGATTCGGCCAAGGGCCCACAGATGCTCGAGATCAAGAACCGCGCAGACCGCATTCCTGCCCACAAGGTGTGGAAGGTCCGCGTCCACGTCAAGAAGGGGTTGCCCGTGCGGCCCCGCATCCTCCGCTGCGAAGTCCGGGTCTTCATCAAGGGGAAGGATGGGCTGCCCAAGACCTTCCGCTTCAACGGCTTCCCCCGCACGCCCAGGTAGCCCCGCGGCCCAGAGAGAAGGGGGAGCGTGTCAGAGTCGCTTCTTCGGGCCACTAAAACGCTGGTTGGAAGTCGCCGTCGTCGCGCGGGCTAGGCTGCGGGTCGCTCGGTGCGCGGCTCGTGTTGCGGCGCTTGCCTCGTCGGGCGAGCGGGGCGAGCCAGCCGTCCACCAGCATGTTCGTCTCCAGGAAGAGTCCAACATCGTCAGGCGCCGCCACATACTGAGAACACGTGCCGATCAGGCAGGCGGCCAGGCGAAATGCTTCGGCCGCGGGATCCGTCAGGTCGATCTGCCCTCGACGAGCACCCGCCTGAAGTAGCTGGCGCAGCTGCGCGCGCAGCGTTCGGTGCTCATCGCGCGTGCCGCCATGGACCGCAGCCGTGGGCTCATCGCGGAGTTCGGTGCTGAGGATGGACAGAAGCCTGTAGAGCTGCTGGTGCGCAAGGTGGAAGCGCAGACGCTCCTCGAGGACGGTTCGGAGTTCTGCGAGCTCGTCTGTCGGCTCCTTCGGGATGGAGTTCGCAAGGGCGGCATCCCTTCGCTGCTCGAGCTGCTCGAGGGCCGTGACGAAGAGTTCCAGTTTGCCGCGGAAGTGCAGGTAGACGGCGCCCTTCGTGACGTGGGCGTGGGCGGCGATGCGGTCGAGGCTTGCGCGTTCGTAGCCGACACGGGCGAACTCGTCGGCGGCGAGGAGAACGAGTTCGTCCCGGAGTTCCGGGCGGGAGGGACGTGCCATGCGGATTGCCTCAAACTTACCGGTGGGTATGTAGACTTGAGATACTACAGGGTATCCATCGATGTGTCGAACATGTTGACTCCGATCGTCCCGGCCCTACTGTCGTGACCTTGGGCCTTTCCCCGCGCCCCGTCCAACCAACCTCAATCCATGGGATCCTGCAAGATGGCCCTCGGCAAGACGACATCGCCTCGAGGTGCCCGGCGGACTCGACCGCCGAATGGCATCCGCACGAACGGGCGGCACGGCCGCGTGACACCGGGCCGGAAGCCGTCCTGGCTCAAGATTGCGTTGCCGCAAGGGGAGGGGTTTGGCCGTCTTTCCGGCGTACTGCGCGAGCGTGGTTTGCACACCGTCTGTGAGGAAGCGCAGTGCCCCAACCTCGGTGAGTGCTGGGATGGCGGCACGGCCACCATCATGGTCCTGGGCGACGTCTGCACCCGAGGTTGCCGGTTTTGTGCGGTTCGCACCGGTGACCCAGGTGGCGTCGTCGATGCCCAGGAGCCACGCAAGGTGGCCGAGTCGTGTGAGCTCATGCAGCTGCGCTACGTCGTGCTCACTTCGGTGGATCGCGACGACCTGGCCGATGGTGGCGCCGGACACTTCGCAGCGTGCGTCGCCTCCGCCAAGGCGCGTGTCCCTGGCCTGCTGGTCGAGTGTCTGACCGGAGATTTCCAGGGGCGCGAGCCCGCCCTGATGACCATCATCGAGTCCGGGGTCGATGTCTTCTCGCACAATCTGGAGACCGTGCGGCGGCTCACGCCGCGCGTGCGTGACAAGCGTGCGAGCTATGATCAGTCGCTCGGGGTGCTGAGAGCGGTCAAGCGCTGCGCTCCCGGTCTTGTTACCAAGTCGTCCCTGATGTTGGGGCTCGGTGAGACCGAACGGGAGGTCGACCAGGCGTTCGACGATCTGCGTTTGGCCGAGGTCGACGTGCTTACGCTCGGGCAGTATTTGCGGCCGAGTCTGCTGCACCTTCCGGTGCGGGAATACGTCACTCCGGCTCGATTCGCGGCCTATCGAGAGCGCGCCCTCAGACGCGGCTTTGCCTACGTTGCTGCCGGCCCGCTCGTTCGAAGTTCGTATCGCGCGGCGGAGTTTTACCTCGAGAGTCGGTTGGCCCAGAGTCGCGGGCACGCCCCCGACGGCCAGCCAGACACGTCGACATTTTCTGTGTGAATCATTCGGAGCGATCATGACCGGGAATCGAAAATCGACGCGCGGCTCGGGGAATAGCCGGGTTCTGACGCTGATCGACGGCTCAGGAAAGGTCTCGCCTGCGCGTGACCCAGGGCTATCCAAGGCCGAGCTTCTGCGACTGTTCGAGACCATGGTGCGGACTCGCGTCATGGAGGAGCGGGCGCTGGTCTTGCAGAGGCAGGGCCGAATCGGCTTTTATGTTCCTTGCACGGGCCAAGAGGCAAGTCATATCGGAACGGCCGCTGCGTTACGCGACAGTGATTGGATTTTTCCGGCCTATCGGCAAGCCGGCATCCCGCTGCTGCGTGACGTCGACATGCAGCAGATCGTCGACGAGTGGTATGGCAACGAAGGCGACATCTGCCACGGGCGGCAGATGCCCGTGCATTACTCGTTCCGTTCCATCCACTTTGTCTCGATCTCTTCACCAATCGGCACGCAGATGACCCAGGCCGCCGGTGCCGCCATGGCCGCAAGATATCGTCATGAGGACACCGTGATGATGACGTACTGCGGCGACGGCGGGACGAGTGAGAATGACTTTCATTCTGCGCTCAACTTCGCGGCTGTCTACAAAGCACCCGTCGTGTTCATATGCGAGAACAATGGTTGGGCGATCTCGACGCCTCTTGAGTATCAAACAGCATCCGAGACGATCGCAATCAAGGCTGAGGCCTACGGTATGCCCGGTGTCCGCGTTGACGGCAACGACATCCTTGCCGTCTACCAAGTGACCAAGGACGCTGTCGAGCGGGCTCGCAAGGGCAAGGGGCCGACGCTGATCGAGTCTCTCACCTATCGCGTCGGGCCGCACAGTTCGTCGGACGACCCCACGCGCTACCGGGATGCTCACGAGGTTGATGCGTGGCAAGCGAAGGACCCGATCATCCGGTTCCGAAAGTACCTAAAGAGCAAGCGTATGCTTACGCAGGGCGTTGAGGACAAGATCTACGAGGATGCCAAGTCTACGGTCAACGAGTGCATCAAGCGCGCCGAGGACAAGCCGGCTCCGCCAATCGCGAGCATGTTCGACGATGTCTATCGCGATATGCCACCGCAGCTCCGCGAGCAGCGCGACGATCTCTTGTCGCTCGGCGAGGCTGCCACCGAAAACGAGGGCTTCTTTCCACTCTAGGGCCCGCACAAGAATAGGTTCCCACTTTCGATCGCCACCGCGATCGGCGCGACAACAGACAGGTATAGGAGCAAACGATGGCAGTCATGACCCTGCTCGAAGGCGTTCGTGACGGGTTGTTCACCGAAATGGACAACGATGACCGTGTGCTGGTATTTGGTGAGGACGTCGGGCGCAATGGCGGCGTTTTTCGCACGACCGAGGGCCTGCAAGAGAAGTTCGGTGAGGAGCGCTGCTTCGATACGCCGCTGAGCGAGTGCGGCATCATCGGCACCGCGATTGGCATGGCGCTCTATGGCCTGCGCCCGGTTCCCGAGATTCAGTTCCAGGACTTCATCTTTCCGGCATTCGACCAGATCGTGTCGGAAGCGGCGAAGATGCGCTACAGGTCCGGCGGTGAATACACGTGTCCGATGGTGATTCGCACGCCGTATGGCGGCGGCATTCGCGGTGGTCACTATCACTCCCAGTCTGGCGAAGCTTACTTCTGCCACACCCCCGGGCTGAAGGTTGTCGTGCCGTCGACGCCTGCGGATGCGAAGGGGCTCCTGGTAGCGTCGATCCGCGACGAAGATCCGGTCATCTTCATGGAGCCGAAGAAGATCTACCGCACGATGAAGGCGGACGTTCCCGAGGGAGAGCACGTCGTGCCGCTGGGTAAGGGGCGAGTCGTGCGCGAAGGCACGGACTGCACGGTCGTCGCCTGGGGAGCCATGGTCGAGCTCTGCGAGAAGGCCGCCGAACAACTCGCCGCGACCGGGAAGAGCATCGAGATCATCGATCCCCGGACCCTCGTCCCCTTGGACGAAAAGATCATTGTCGACTCGGTCAAGAAGACGGGTCGCTTCGCCACGGTTTACGAAGCCCCTCGCACCGGCGGTTTCGGCGGTGAGTTGGCGGCGATCGTCGCCGAGAAGTGTATTGAGTATCTTGAGGGGCCGGTGGTCCGCGTCGCTGGTTTCGACGTTCCGTTCCCCTACACGCTGGAGTCGGTCTATATGCCGGACGTGCGCCGCATTGTCAGCGGTATCAATCGCACGTTCGACTGGTAGGAGCGCACGCGAGGAGCTAGCGACATGACGATCAAGAATTTCGAGTTGCCCGACATCGGCGAAGGCGTGGCCGAGGGCGAAATCGTGAGCTGGAAGGTTGCTGTTGGCGACAAGGTCGTCGAGGAGCAAGACTTCGTCGAGATTATGACCGACAAGGCAACGGTCACGATCACGGTGCCTTGGGATGGAGTGATCCAGGAGCTGCGCGCCAAAGAGGGCGATGTCGTGCCTGTCGAAACGGTGATCGCCGTCATCGACACCGACGTCGCCGTGGGTGGCTCCGGCAATGGGAGTGTACCGCCGATCGAGACGCCAGTCGCTTCCGCTTCGCCCACTGGTACCGCGACTGCTACGCGAGCGCCGGCGGTCGCGGCGGTTGCGGCGAGATCGACACCTGGGCGAGTCTTGGCGGCGCCGGCGACGCGGCGGCGGGCGCGCGAGGCAGGCGTCGATCTCGCACGCGTCACGGGCACCGGGCCAAACGCTCGCGTCACAAACGAGGACCTCGATCGTTTTCTCGCCGGCGGCACACCGTCCACACCGACTCAGGCTGTCGCCTCGCCAGGCTTTGCTCCGGTGGCCGTGGCGGCCGCGCCGACGGCAGCGCTTTCCGCTCTGGAGGAACGCATTCCGTTCCGCGGTGTGCGCAAGAAGATCGCGGACGCCATGACTCGATCGAAGTCCACGGCGGCGCATTTCACGGTGGTAGACGACCTAGACGTCACCGAACCCGCCGAGCTACGCCCAGACCTGACGGCGCGGTACGCGGAGCGCGGAGTCAAGGTCACCTACTTGCCGTTCATCATGAAGGCCGTCGTCGCAGGACTGCGGCAGTTTCCTTGGCTCAACGCGGCGCTCGATGAGACCACGCAGGAAGTCGTGCTCAAGCGCTACTACAATCTCGGCATCGCGACAGATAC
>CAYSWE010000318.1:0-6027 GCA_964434515.1 uncultured Phycisphaerales bacterium
AAGGCCAAGCCGCGCGACGGCGCGGCCATCAAGGAGGCAGAAGCGAGGGTCAAAGCCCTGACGCGGGAGGCGAAGGAGTTTGCGCGCAGGGCCAAGGAGATCGAGGACGCCGTCTACGACCTCAAGGCCGTCAACCCGAACAAGCGTCCCGTGGTGGACACCCGCACGCCCGAGGAACTCATGGATATCATCGAGGCCAAGGGGCGGGAAATCGCCGAGGCGCTGGCGGTTCTTCGAAACAGGGTGACGGTATGACCGGCAAGCGGTTGCAGACGATCCAGGCTCTTGCTCAGGACAAGCCATCGGGCATTCGCTTGGCGGACATCATGGGATAGGATCAAATGGCGGGCTTCGAGACATGGCCTCTGGAGTTCGTCGAACGATTGCAGGAAATCCTGCGCGATCAGTACACGTCGAGCTCGTTCCGCTCGATCGCGAAAGAACTCCTCCAGAACGCTGACGACGCCGGCGCCGCGGTGCTGCGCTTCGGGTTGCGGCCGGGATGGGGCGCCGCTGTACACCCGCTCCTCAATGGCGACGTGCTGCTGGCGCTGAACGACGGCGCGTTCACGCCGGGAGATGCCCACGCCATTCGTCGTTTTGGCGTCGGATCGAAACGGGAGGAAGCTGGGGCGATTGGTCGTTACGGACTCGGCCTCAAGAGCGTATTCCACTGGTGTGAGGGGTTCTTCTACGCGGCGTCGCCTAATCAGCGCGCCTGCAAGGGTGAATCGATCGTTGAGTTGCTTTCTCCATGGCTGGGGGAGCATTGCGACGAGAACCATGCACCATGGGATAATTGCGATCTCCCCCGCAGTGAGCTTGTGGAATCCATCGATCATTGGGCTTCCGATCTGGAACGCTGGTTCTGTGTCATAATCCCGCTGAGGAACGCGACACACGTTTTCGACGGCGTGAGCATACAACCCCCTCCCTACCCAACCTCGGAGCAGCTCGATGCTGAGATGGACGTTTTCGAGCTCGGCCGATGCGCACCGGTACTCCGATCCGTCCGCATGATCGAATCCTGGAACTGGGACCAGCAGCGCCAGACCTTCCTTTCGAAGGAGCGGTGTCACGTCGATCGATCGGCGAGCGAGACGCCTGCGGCTGGGCCAGCAGTAACGGTTTCGGGCGCCCGTACCGTCTCAGGAACCGTCGTCAGTACCCCAAACCACGAGAGCCGCAGTGACGGAGCCAGAGGCGCTAACTTTATCGCCCTCCACCTCCGCGTCGAAGACCCCGCGCTCACTGAGCTGAAACGGCGGCCCGAATGGCCCAAGACCCCATCGGATAGGGGCAAGTTCGTGGCAGAGAAGGCGGAGCCCGACTGCGCGGCAGTTGCGATCGTCTATCGCGCGGAGAAGGGAGCTGTCACCATACGGCCGGCAGTGTACTTGCCGCTCGCGGAACCGGTGGAGCGGCCGCACGAACTTCGATCTTCGGTTGTGGTCGAATTGCTGCTCCACGGACAGTTTTTCGTCGATGGCGGGCGCAAGCAGCTCCTGAGCGAGGACAACCGCCCTGACGACATCCGGCTGACTTGGAATCGCGGACTTATGCAGGAAGGTGCACTGCCGCTCCTCTTGCCTGCGCTGTACAGGTGCGTCCTACAGTCCGCGCTTGACGATTGCGAGGTGCGCGAGCTGACCGAGGTACTACGCACGCTGCAATGGGTCAAGGATAACTTGGGCTCAATTTGCCGAGACTATCAATGGGTCTATCGGCGGCGCTGGCGCCAGGAGACGATCGCGGCATGGTCGCTCGTCCCACAAGAGATGCGGGTGTTGCGGTTACCTGTCGTCGATGAGCTTCCGTGGACTGAGATTGCCGAGGTCTTTCCATATCTTCGCGAACTGGGCGAGTCCAACTGCGTTACGGGCGAAGCCGATCCCCTGCTCTCCGGCGCCGAGCCGACCGACTGGGCGGATGCCGCTCAAGAGGCGGCGCAGCTCATCGGCTCTGCGACCTCCACGAGCCTCGAACGCGTTGAGGTCGTGGCGTTTCTGACCAGATTCCTCCGCCTCATGCGATCGATTCCCGACCCCGTGCGCGACGCGGTGACCCAGCTTGTTCGCAAGCACCTGGCGCAACAACGCGGTGAACGCACTGAGGAATGGCGCCGCCAGTTTCGCCACGTGCTAAAAGTCATTGGACCAGAATCCTGGATTAAGCTCGGAAGCGTAGAGCAGGACGCGCTTAAGGTTGTCTATGCACTCAACGAGTTGCCGCTTGATAACCTGATTGTCCCGGACGTACTTGCGCCCGAGGAGGCCGGCACGACCCTCTCCGCAACCGAATGCCAAGTCGTCTTCGACTCTCTGGCCCAGCGCGCCCGCAGTTCCCCCTCCCAACGCAACCTCGTCGCGGCTGTTGCGCTCCGCGTTCTGGAGGTTTGTGATAGGCAGGATGAGAGCCTACAGCGAGCCGTCGGTAACATCTCCCTGTTCGCGGTGCGCTCAGCGCGCAGCGACGCGCAGAGCACGCTGATCTCGTGGAACAAGCTCCGGGAGTATCATGCCGCAGGGCGACTTTTTGCAGCCGGTTCGACAGATCTTCCGTTGCTGCAAGAAGCGCTCGGCATTGACCTATACAGCCTATACGCGCCAACCAAATGCGACCCCTTCCGTATACTTTTCGACTCAGAGCCACGCCGATGCACGCCGACCAGCTGCGTTGAGTTCCTGATCCGCGGCCCCCAGCTCCGCTTGCCAGAGCATCGTAAAGAGCTGTTCAAGCGTCTACTAGCGGCCGCCGAGGGTGTAGACGACCGGAAGCGGCGTAAGGCGCTCCGGTACGTCCTCCATGGCAGCGCAGAGAAGTTGGATGACCTCGATTCGGTGTTGCTAATCGGTGCCAGCTTCCGGAAGCAGGATCCGATTTCACGGCTGGCGGACGAAGCGCTCCGCAGGATGGAGGATGGCTGGCGGATCGTACCTGACGCTCTGTCCCGTCAGGCGACGGACGATCAAAGGGAAACACTCAGGGTTCGGCGAGTAGACGAGCATTCACTTACTGAAATCCTCGCACGCGCGGCGGCGTCATCCTCGTCGTTGCGTTGGATCGCCGACCTGGGATTCTCCCAATCAGAGGCCGAACAGGTCCTGCTCGCGCTTGAAGATCCGGCCTTGCGGAGGATGGTTCCTCTCCACCAGGCGTGTGCTGCGCGCGGCGACGCCCAATCAAGATTCGTGGCGTTACCTGACAATGAAGGCGAGTGCTTCCTTGCCCCCGAGAATGGCGAGGTGCTGTTTCCGAGTGTTCTATCAAAGGTGACGCTTCTTCGCCGACCTGACGACGTCCGATTGCTTGCAACGTACAAAGAAGATGGGATCACACCCTGGGGACCGTTGCCCTGCCTGCAAGTGGCCCTCAAGTCCGACGAGCCCCAATGCTTTGCGGACGAGATTCTGACGGCGCTCGAAATGTGCCGGGGGGAGCTGCCGAGGGACATCCTGGAGCAACTGCGCACCGCCGAGTGGCTACCAGCGCGGTCGGGCCCTGTCGCACCTCAAGACGTCGTGGACCTGGAAGAGCTTGGCGCGGGACTTGGACGACTCCTCGACGAACCGGCTGGGGGGCGCGCGTTCGCTTGCCTGGGCACGATAGACGTGGATTGGCGGGCCCGCAGCAAGGGCCTTGCGGAGATGCGCAAGCGTCGCATTCTCCCTACATTCGATCAATCAATCGAATTGCTCGCGACATGTCTCGGCGAGCTGGACGCGTATCGGCTTGGCAGTATCGCAGCACTACAAGAGAATCCGGCCCTCCTTCGTGATGTCGTAAAGGCCTTTCGAGAGTGCCGTGAAGCGCCACCGATCATTGCCCTTCTGGACGCACTCTTCGACCGATATCCCCCCGAGCGTCACGAAGAAATCATGCGGGGGATTGCCAACGGTTCCCTCCGCCGCAACCGTGTCACGGCATTGCGGCGCTGTGTCGAACTACTCACAACGAAAGGGGAGCGCAAAGGCCTGAAGAGCGGCTCGGCTGAACATCGTGTGCTCAGGTGGTTCCTCCAGACGCTCACTGAGCATCCGGAGTTCGACATCGCCAGCCTTGCCGGACTCAAGCTCTTAGCGCGAGATGGAACGTGGCGCAGAGTGGAGGAACTCTGTTTCGACGCCGAAGGCGTGGGGGAAGAGTATCTCATTGACCCTGATCTGCGGGACGCGTTTCCAGAGCGCATTCGCAGGTATTGTGTCTGTGATGGTGGCGACCTCGGACGGCTCGAAGAGTTGCGCAAAGAACCGGAAGGGGCTCCCAGTACCGCGATCGTAGAGTATTTCGAGCGCTGGCGGGGATGGGTACCTCGGCCCGCAGTCGGTGGCTTCCTGGCACTGCTTGGTGACGAAGATGCGTTGATGAGGGAAGCCGCGGACAGCCTGCGCCCTCGCTCCATTCGTGACGTCCGAGAGCAGCTTAACTGGGAACCTATCCTCGGCAGCGTGGCGATCGGCGCGGACGAGGACATTCACACAATGATGCGGAAGCAGCGTTTCCGCGTCTGCTTTGGGCGCGATGGTGAACCGATCCAAGCACGGAACCTGCTGGGCGCGAGCTTCGAAGCTCGCATTGGCGGTCAGACAAATACATTGTTTGTCGGCGACCTGTTCTTCGCGCCGACGGTTGGTCGCTGCAAGACGATTACGCTCCGTGAGCTCGACCCATCCCGATTCTCTCCGCAACAACTGAATGAGCTTCTGCTTGAATCGAGTCGTGAGTTGCTACGCGCTGTGTACTTCAAGCAGTCGACGCGCATCGACGAGCTATGGCAGCAGTTGGGCGAGGCGACGCAATTGCAGATTGAAATCGTGCAGGAAGTGATTCTAGAGAGCGCGTGGATCGTGCTCGAACAGCTCGGTTTGCGCAGCACGGATTCGATCAGCGACTTGGCGCGTCGTCGCGACGAACTTGAGCGGAAGCGTGCCGAGGCACGATACTCCGATGATTCGCAAAGAGTTCGTGATGAAGTCGAGAAACAACTGACTGCACTCAACGCGGAGCTTCGTGAACTGATTGAGAAGAATGCGCACGTTCAAAGTGAGATGCTCGCCGCTGTACGCGAGAAGATGAAGCGGCACTACCAGTATTCGCTCAGTTCCCTACCGTTCGAACTGCTCCAGAACGCCGACGACGCGGCTGCGGAACTGGATGACATGGTTGGAGGCGCTCCGGACGACGCCGCGAGGCGCCTTGTTCAACTGATGCTTCGAACGGTTGGTGCCGAGCCCGCCGCGTGCACGTTTGTCCATTGGGGACGTCCGATCAATGAATTCCATCGCGGCCGATTCAGCGCCGAGGAAGGTCGTCGACGCGGCTACGATACGGACTTGCGCAAGATGCTGTTGCTCGCCGCGTCCGACAAACGCGAGCGCAGCGAGATCGTCACCGGGAAATTCGGACTTGGCTTTAAGACAGTGTATTTTGCGAGCGATCGTCCGCAGGTGTTGAGTGGCGATCTCGGATTCGAGGTCGTTGGGGGATTGTTCCCCAGCAAACTCGATATGGCGACGAGCAAACGGCTTGCATCAATCATGTGCGCCAGCCAAGCAGGTCGCCGCGATGGGACCGTGATCCAACTCCCGCTGACGTGCGATCCGTCCGAAATGCGTGCCTCCTTGAGAGCATTTGTGGAACAGCTTCCATTCATGCTCGCATTCTCACGGTACGTTAATGCATGCGACGTGTCGCTCGACCAGGAGTCAGTGCGGCTAGAATGGTGCGAAGAGCCAATCGTAGGCGATACCGTGTTTGCTGGTCGCGCAATGGTGCAGGGAAGGGACGAGTCATTGGCGTTTGAACGGGCAATCCTCTTCCGTTGCGGCTCCTGCGCCCTATTGTTGGCGATCGGCCCCGACGGAGCTGTTCCCCTCGACCCATCCGTTCCTGTCTTTTGGGTTTCGGCCCCCACGCGAACCGACTCTCGTGCCGGCGTTGCGGTAAACGGAACTTTTCGCGTCGACGTCGGCCGCACGCAATTGGCATGTGAACGCGACGGCAGGCCGCTTCCGGAGAACATCGACG
>CAYSWE010000319.1:0-5968 GCA_964434515.1 uncultured Phycisphaerales bacterium
CAGCCGAACCCCGGGCGCGATTCGGCCGCCGCCGGAGCTTCGAGCTGAGCACGTCCGGCGGCAGGCTGAAGCGCGCGGCAAAGCGATCGATCAGCGTAGCCCGGCGCAGCCGATCGGTCACCTGCTCGAGCACCTCACAGCATTCCTGCACGGCGCTCGCCTTCCCCTCCGGCGTCGTGACATCGAAGCGCTCGCCCAGGAGTCGCAAATAGACATCGTGTGCGGCCTTTCCGTTGGCAAGCACGGCATCGAGACCGGCACGACCGCTCGACTGCGCGAGGTCCGCCGGGTCGACCCCCTCCTCGAGCAGGCAAATCTTGGCGGGAACGACCTCCGGCGCGAGGACGGCAAACGCCCGCTCTGCCGCGCGCCGGCCGGCCTTGTCACCGTCAAACAGGAGCGTGACCCCGTCCGGTGCAAAGCGCCGCACCAGAGCCACGTGCTCGGTCGTGAGGCTCGTCCCCAAGGTCGCGACGGCGCCATCGAGGCCGGCGAGCTGCGCCGCGATCACGTCCGTGTAGCCCTCCATCACGACGAGTTCGCGCGCGCGCCGTGCGCGAGCCTGATGCAAACCGAACAGCAGACGCCGTTTGTTGAAGACCGGCGACTCCGGTGAGTTCAGATACTTCGGCTCATGCTCGCGCTCGCCACCGGGAAGAACACGCCCCCCGAACCCGACGACCCGTCCGCGTTCGTCATGGATCGGAAAGATCACGCGTCCACGAAAGCGATCGATGAGCTGCCCGGCCCGCGAGCGCCCGAGCACGCCCAGCTGCCCGCCGGCCTGGATCGGCAGATGCTGGCGCTCGAAGAACTCGACCAAGGGCCAGTGCAGGCCTTGGTCTGCGCGCACCGGCCCCGGCGCCCAGCCGATCGCAAAACGCGCGACCGCGGAATCGAGCCCGCGGCCAGCCAAGTAGTCTCGCGCAGCGGCCCCACCCGGGGTCGCCAACTGTTCGACGAAGAAGGCCTGCACCGCCGACAGAATCTCCGCCAGCCCAGTGCGTTGCCGTGCCTGCTGCCGATCACGCTCGGTGGTCTCTGGTAGCTGCACGCCGGCGCGTTCGGCCAGGGTGCGCAGGGCCTCAGGGAACGTCAGGCTCTCGTGCTTCATCGCGAACGTAAACACATCGCCGCCCTCGCCGCAGCCGAAGCACTTGTAGTGCTGCGAATCGGGGAACACGTGAAAACTCGGCGTCTTTTCCTCGTGGAACGGACAAAGCCCCTTGTGGCTGCGCCCGCTACGCTTCAGCGCAACGGTCTCCCCCACGAACGCGACGAGTTCCAGCCGCTGCTTGATCTCGGCCTTCGCCCGATCGAATGCCTCGAAGTTCCCCATCCGCTCGATTCTACGCCTCTATTCCATACTTGCCACGGCGCGGTAGACGGCGAACAGTTCCTCGGGCGCGCGCACCTCGGCGCGCTCACGGAGCCAATGCTTTGGCAGACCAGCCGCCGCGACGCCGTGCTCCGCGTCGACGTGGCCGCGGGTGAGCGCGTTGCGCAGGACCTTGCGACGCCCGCCGAACACCGACTGCAGAAAGCGCGCAAAACCCTGCCGGACGGGCACGGGCTCGGCGAGCCACGCACGAGCCGGCCCCAAACGCACGAGCGCCGACTCGACCCGAGGGCGCGGACGGAACACGTCGCTCGGAACCCGGCGCACGAGGGCGGGCGCGTAGGCAAGCGCAACAAGAATCGAGAGCGTCCCGTAGTCCCGTCCGCCGGGGGGCGCAGTGATCCGCTGCGCCATCTCAAGCTGGGTCAGCAACAACCCGTCGCGCGGTGGACTCGCCGCACAGATCAGGGCGGCGACACAGGGACCGGAGACAGAGTAGGGCAAATTGGAGACACATGCCCAGGGACGGCTGCCGCGGACACGATCGAGTTCGGTGACAACCTCAGCCGCGAGTTCGCCCCGCACCAACGCGTCGCCCTCGACCAGGTGCACATGACCGGCAGCCTCGCCCCAACTCCGGATCTCATCACGGAGGAACCCAACCAACCGCGAATCGATTTCAACGGCCACGACGTCCGTGCGGGCAGCGAGCCGTCTGGTCAGGAGTCCCGTCCCGGCACCGATCTCGAGCACGACGTCCGCCGCCGTGAGCGGGACCTCGGCGGCGATCGCGACGGCGAGGTTCGTGTCGATGAGGAAGTTCTGGCCGAGCTTGCGACTTGGTCGAAAACCGATCGCCTCGAGTCGAGCACGCAGCTCGGCAAACCCGCCGTCGCGCGCCATCAGGGCAGGTCCAAGGCGTCATAGACGACGCGCGCCCAGACGCCGGGTTCGGAGAGTCCAAGGAACTCGCGATCCAGGGCAGCGCGGCGTTTGGCAGCCGCACGAAACTCATCGACGTAAGCGCGCACAAAACGGCGCAGCGCCAGCCGATCCGCGAGGAGCGGCTGACCTTCCGCGACCTCGAGCCTGGCCAGGAAGGTGTACGGATCCGTCGCCAGGCGCAGACCGACATCCCATCGAGTCTCATGTTCGAGCATCGGAATCACGCCGAGTTCGACCCAATAGAAGCGCCCATGCTGCCTCGGCGGCAACCGCTGGTCGAAGCTGAAGCCCGCGACACAAAGCGGCACCGCGCCAAGGTCGTCACCGCGTGCAAGCTCCGGCAAGAACGGTGACGCGGGTGCCCACGGCGCCGGAACGTACGCGGCCAACCACGCGGGCGGCACAGCATCTTCGAACACATCCATCAGCAAGTGGTGCAAGAGCAGCGGGTGACCGCTCACCCGGTCTGCCCGAACCACGGAATAGGGCGTGCTGGTCCACTCGGCCACGTTGCCACACAGGTCGTAGCAAGAATCGTTTCGGCCAAGATCGCGGCCAGACTCGAATGTGCCGACGCGGGTGGGCCGTCCGAGCTGAAGACTCCAGGTGTTCGCACGCAGGCGGTTTCCGACATCGTCGCCCCATGGAAACCGGTATCCGCTCGGTCCCTGCACGGCCGTGCGCCACTCGTCTAGAGTCGGCAACCGCCCCCAGTAGTGGCGCGCAAGACGGAGCCCCTGGACCGCGCTGACCGAGCGCCACGGGAGGTTCGGTTCGCTCACGGTCACTCGAGCGAAATCGGCACCGAGCGCCACGGCTTGCGACTCGCGAACTTCGAACCTCCCCAAGAAGTAGAGGCTATGATCCCGCGCACGGTGAAACGGCACCCACTCGGCAAGCATCGCCACGCGCGCATCGGACGACGCTAGTGGCTCAGCCGGAGCATCGTGCCCACATCCAGGGAGCGCGATCCCACAGAGCACGGCCACGCACCACGCGCCGGGATGCGTTGGCCCCATCATGACTCTCGCGGCTCCTTGCTCGCCGGCGCGTTCGACGCCGACTACTGGACGAGGTAGAGCTCGACGCGGCGATTGCTCGCCTTGTCGGCGGGCGACTTGCTCACGGGCTTGGACGGGCCAAAGCCCGCCACCAGGATCTTGTCGTAGGCAAAGCCGAGCTTGTGCAGCTGTTCGGCCACGGCCAACGAACGTCCGACCGAGAGATGCAGGTTCGACTTCCAACTGCTCCGGACGATCGGGTCGGAGTCGGTGTGCCCATCAACCCGGACCACCGCGTTGCCTTTGCGCAGCATCGGCACGAGCTTGCTCAGCGTCTCGCGCCCTTGCTTCGACAACGTAGCCATTCCAGACGGGAACAACACGCCGTCCTCGATGCGCAAACCAACGTCACCGCGGTCGTTCTTGATGACCTTCACCCCGGGGATCCCGGCGCTGCCCCCCTTCTTGTCGAACTCCTCGATGAGCTTGGCGAGCTTGGTCTTCTGCTGCCGAATCCAGTCCGCGTCTTTCGCTGTGAGCTTGAGCTTGTCGTTGGCCCCTTTAAGCCCCTTGTTCTCCGCTTCGAGCTGGCGGAGATACGGCTCCAGTTGCTGCAACGACTCCGCCAGGCCACGTGCCCGGTTGACCTCGGCCATGTACACCGTTCGACTCACGCACGCGCTCGGTGCGAAGACCAGCAGGATGATGGCGACAGACTTCGCGATTCTCGACATTCCTCTCCTCCTCCGCGGGGAACTCAGTCCATCGCTCCCCGGAATCCCATGGACCATGAGCCAGGAATCATGCCGGATCGGCGCGTCGCAACCAACCGCGGATCGGCCAACCACGGATCGGCCCACTGAGAATTGCAGAAGCGGCCCCTCCCTTGCCGAATGCTCTTCGGTCCGGGAGAGGCCGCTTTTCCGTGGATCCAGCGTGTGCCAGTCCGCCTGGAATCAGTCAACCTGGAATCAGCGAACCTCGAACATGTTCGCGAGCCAGGCCGTCAGGCCTGTGATCTGCCCCGTCGAGATCGAATACGCTACGAACAGGGTGTAGAGCAGCAGAACCGCCGTTGCGATGGTAAGGATACGATCCAGCGTGCTCTCGTGCTCATCGCCGTCGCCATTGCCGCGGATCGCGGCAGCACGGGACTTGCTGCGAACGACACCGGTTGTGGCGGCACCTGCGGCACCGGCTGCCGCCTTGGCCGCCCGCCGGCGAGGCGCGCGTGGGGTCTCGATCTCGAGCTCGTCGGGCGCAAGATCGAGGGTGTCCTCTTCCTCGAGCAACGAATCTTCTTCGAGAACCGCCGTCACCATGCCGGTGTCGTCGTCGTCTGCGAAGACGAGTTGGTCGGTAAGCTCGGAAACCTTGCTGGTAGCGAGCGAATCCAAGTCCTTCTTCCGCAGTCGGATGGCACCACTCGGATCACGAATGGCTTGAATCTCGTCCTGCGATACGAGGCGCTTGAGCTGCTCCTCGCTCATCTTGAGGGACTTGAGGGCTTCGTCGAACGGCACATAGTCGTCGGCCACTGGGGTCAAGCTCCGTCTTTTAGGGTCGTGGTCGGTTTCGGGGTTTCTACAACGCGGAAGTATAGCGCGTGGAAGCGGCTCTGGGCCCACACTGGAAGAAATTCCCAGATTCGGGCTACTTTCGGAGCGAACTCTTGCCGGAAGACGCCCCTTCGGACTTGGCTCCCTCAGTCGTCGTGCCCTTCGCAGCGGCCTTGTTGAAGCGCTTGCGCAGCTCTCCGTAGGTAAACTCCGACTCGTCGTTGTAGCCCTCGAGCTGCAGATCGAGGTCGACTCGGCGAGCACCAACTAAGAACACTCGCCGCGAGTTTTGGCTTCCGCCACGGGCTTCGTACACGGCGAGCTGCTGGCTCTTGGTATCCAAGACGTAGAGCACCGAAGTCCCGATTCCGTAGCTGCCGGTAACCGCGATGACGCCGTTGGCCTGGCCAGACGTCACACTCGAGCCCTCAAGAAACAGCGGATCATCGCCCTTGACGCCGGTCTTGACCCCTGTTTTGACCCCGCCAACCCGGCGGGATCTACGACTGCGCCGGCCCTGCGGCAGCAGCAGCTTCGTAGCTGCCGGCAATACGGCGTTCGGTGACGAGCCCGTGGCTCTGAGCCGCCCGGGGATCGGCTCGGCGCTCAACCGGGAACGCGATCCGCTCCAGGCATTTCCGAGCAAGAACGCCACGATGACTAGCAACGCGACGAGCAGGACGTCCTTGGTTCGTTCGTTCATTCGCACCTCGCATGTGTCATTCGGGAGCCGATTCGGCGCAGCGACCCACCAACTCTTGTCAGTGACGCCCGGGAACTCCCGGATCAAGCCACAATTGGCTAAATCACACCACTAGGACCATCCCACGCCACTAGTTTTTTGCCGAATCGATCGAGCCACTAGCCTTTGACCGTCCAGGTGTTGTTGCTGCGATCGGCGTCGGGAAACTCGCGGCGCGGATCGATCTGCACCTTGCGGACCCCCTTTTTGGATTCGAGGACCACGGTGGCGCGGTTCGATCGCAGCCAGACCTCGACGGGCAGCTTGCGCTCTTCCGTCGTGCCGTCGACAAACGTCGCCTTGAAGGTCACCGGCATAACCATCCGTCCCAGGTTGGTCACGGTGATGCGCGTGGGGCGCTCACCGTGCGCGGCCCGCACCG
>CAYSWE010000320.1:0-5963 GCA_964434515.1 uncultured Phycisphaerales bacterium
TCGTTCGACCGATGTTCGTGCCGTGGATCTCGAGGTAGCTGCCGGGGGCGAGTTTCTTGATTCCGCGCAGCACGGTGTGGGTGCCCGGAACGAACTGGTTCTGTAGATAGAGTGCGACCCCGATCGGGTCGGGCTCCACCGGCAGCACGCCGGCAGCCAGCAGCGCGCCGATCGAAGATGCAAACAGGAGTTCGTCGCCGTGTTCGGCGAGAAACAGCGGCTTGATTCCGAGTCGGTCGCGTGCCAGGAACAGACTGCCGCGGCCTTCGTCGTAGAGCGCGAAGGCGAACATTCCGCGCAGCCGGCCGAGCAGGCCGTCCATGCCCCACTGTTCGTAGCCGTGCACCAGCACCTCGGTGTCACAGCGCGTGCCGAAGGTGTGGCCGCTCGCGAGCAACTCGTCACGCAGTGCGCCAAACCCATAGAGCTCGCCGTTCAGGACGACATGCACGTTCCCGGCCTCATTGGAGATCGGCTGGTCTCCGCCGTCGACGTCGATGATTGCTAGGCGTCGCATCCCGAACGCGACCGGCGCGCGCAGCGCCGTGCCTCGGCCATCGGGGCCGCGCATGCGCATGGCGTCGACCATCCGGTCGAGTCGCGCTGCGTCGAGTTCTTTGCCGCCGACGAGGTCGACGAATCCGGCAATCCCACACATGGCGGCCACGCTAGCGAGTCGCACCGCAGCCGGGTAGCGTTGCGCGAGTTCCGTCAGGCGCGCCGGCGCTGCCAGACCCGGACCCAGTCGACGAGCATCGATGCCGGAAAGGTCGTGGTCGCGTCGGGATTGCCGGGCAGTCGCCCGCCGACGGCGAGGTTGATGAGCAAGCGAAAGCGCTGGTCGAAGGGCGCCGGGTAGGCGTAGCCAAGCGTGTGCCAGCGCTTTGTCGTGTAGTAGACCTCTCCGTCCACGTGCCAGGTCACGCGGCCCGGTTCCCAATCGACACCGAAGACGTGGAACTCGTCGGCGAAGCTATCGGAGGCGAGCTCGAAGGTCCCCTGTCGGCGCGCCGCGGCCGGCCACGGGCCGCCAAAGTGCAGCGTGCCACGCACGCGGCGCGGCTTGTGGCCGAGGAACTCCATGATGTCGATCTCACCGCTGCACGGCCATTCGCCGTAACGTCGCTCCACGGGGAGCATCCAGAACGCTGGCCAGAGGCCCCGGCCTTTGGGAAGCTTGGCGCGCATCTCGAATCGACCGTAGCGCCAGTCCTTGCGAGTCCGCAGCCTGGCCGAGGTGTACGGAGCTCCTTTGTGCGCCGGTTTGCGCGCCGTGATGACGAGCATGCCGTTGCGGAGCGTGGCGTTTTCCCGGCGATAGTTCTGTAGCTCTTGGTTCCCCCAGCCGGGGATCCCGTACTGGGAGCCGTCTCCGAGCATGGCTTCCCAGCGCTGGTCGTCGATCCCAGCGCCGTCGAAATCGTCGCCCCAGGCGAGCTGCCACTCGCCCGCAGCTCCGCGCCGCTCCGCTGGGGGAGCGTGGGAGACACTCGCGTCTTCCTCGTAGAGGAGGCGCACGACGGTGCTCGTGACCACGCGCTGGAACAGGAGCCAGTGGCCGTGTCGATTGAGGTGGACATGGTCGCCGCTGTCATAGCGAGGCTGGATATTCCCGTCCGGCTGGGCGAGCTTGGTCCAGAAGTCGATTGTGCGATCACCGACAAGCTGCGCCGTTCGGTCGCGCATCGCCTGCAGGGCCGCCCGCCCCGTCTCATCCAGGCCGCGCGGTTGTGTCGTCGCGATCCACACGGGAACGTGCGCGGCGTCGGTGGCTGCCAGCACGGCCCGATAGTTGGCGACCTGCTCGGCGACCGGAAACTTGTGGGCGGCGTCGTTGGAAGGGAGATTGACGATGATGGCGTCTGGGTGCAGATCGAGCGCCGCAGTCACGTTGCGGGAGGCGTCGGGCTGCGGCCGGCCATCCGGAGTCACGTGCGACGTTGGCAGGATATGGAATGTCGTATACCCGCCGCGGGCGAGGTTGATGACTTCGATCGGCCGCCGAAGTCTCTTGCACCATCGCCGGAAGCGATTGGTCCAGGAGTCATTGACGTTTTTCGGCCCGACCCCCTCCGCAGTCGACGAACCGAGAATGACGATGCGCGGGCGGTCTGCGCCCGCAGGCTCCGCGCAAGAATGGCTTGCGCTCTGGCAACTGGCCAGCAAGAGGGGCAGCAGCGTTCCGGCTAAGCACGACGACCTTTGGCGATGTTTCATGGCGAAGAGTTTGTTCCCTATCGTTCCGTCGAGCAGGAGTCGTAGGATCCCATCATGCGGACTTTACCCTACTGGGCGTGTCTCATCATCGCTGCGCCGATCTCGAGCCAAGCCGGGATCGTCGTACAGGATCGGTTGGAGGCGCGCATCGAGACGATCCTCGCGAAGATGGATCTGGCGGAGAAGGTCGGGCAGATGACGCAGCTGACGTTGCAGGCCGTTTCCGCGACCGCGGAGACCGCGACTACGCGACACGCACTCGATGTGAAGAAGCTGCGCCACGCGATTGTCGACCGGCACGTCGGTTCGCTGCTCAACGTGTGGGACGCGGCATTCTCTCCCAAGCATTGGCACGAGGTGCTGTCGACGATCCAAACCCTTGCGACCAAGCAGACGCGCCTTGGGATTCCCATACTCTATGGAATCGACGCGATCCATGGAGCCAGCTACACGCGGGGTGCGACGCTCTTTCCGCAGAGCCTCAACATGGCAGCGACTTGGTCGCCCGAGCTGGTGCAGCGAGCCGCGAAGATTACTGCGCGCGAGGTCCGTGCCAGCGGGATCCCGTGGACGTTCGCGCCCGTGCTCGGCCTCGGCCGCATGCCGCTCTGGTCGCGTTTTGTCGAGACCTACGGCGAGGATGTCTTGCTCACGCGACGGCTGGGGGTGGCGGCGGTGCGCGGCTATCAGGGCGATACGATTGCCGCGGCGGATCGTGTCGCGTGCTGCGCGAAGCACTTCCTCGGTTATAGCTTTCCGCTCAGTGGGAAGGATCGAACGCCGGCGTGGATTCCCGAGCGCCTGCTGCGCGAGTACTTCTTGCCGTCGTTCCGCGACGCCATCGCGGCCGGAGCTCGCACGATCATGGTCAACTCCGGCGAACTCAATGGCGTCCCAGTGCACGCCAGCCGACCGATCTTGACCGGTTTGCTCCGCAAGGAGCTTGGCTTCCGGGGTGTTGTCGTTACGGATTGGGAAGACGTCAAGAAGCTGCAGAGCATGCATCGGGTCGCATCCAGCTATCAGCACGCGACCGAACTGGCTGTCCATGCTGGCATCGATCTGTGCATGGTGCCGATGGACTACGCGTTCACGGACGCGCTCCTCGAGCTGGTCAAGCTCGGCCGCATTTCCGAACAGCGCATCGATGCCTCGGTGCGGCGCATTCTCCGGCTCAAGCTCGAGCTGGGCCTGTTCGAGCATCCGGTTCCGGCGCAGGCACAGATTCAGGACATTGGCAAGGAAGATGGCAAGGCGCTCAGTCGGAAGGCAGCACGCCAGTCGATCGTGCTCCTACGCAACGACGGCGTGCTTCCGCTGGCGAAGGCGACTCGGTTGCTCGTCACAGGGCCGGGCGCGAACTCGGTTCCAATGCTGCATGGTCCGTGGAGCTATACGTGGCAGGGGGCAGACGCCGCACTCTATCCGAACACCACAGTGACCGTCTTGGGTGCGCTCGTCGAGCAGTTCGGTGCGCACCGCGTGACCCACGCAGACGGGCGCGAGGCACTGGACGCAGCCAAGGATGTCGATGCGATCGTGCTCGTGCTCGGCGAGCAGCCCAGCGTCGAGAAGCCGGGTGACATCGATCGCCTGGCCGTGCCGGACGATCAGATCGCGTTGGCGACCAAGCTGCAAGCGACCGGCAAGCCTGTAATCTTGGTTCTACTCCAAGGGCGTCCGCGCATCATTCGTTCGATCGTCGAGGGTTGTGCGGCCATTCTCCATGCCGGTTATCCGGGGCCCTATGGTGGCACCGCCGTCGCCGAGATCCTTGCTGGAGCGGTCAACCCGAGCGGGCGGTTGGCGTTTACGTATCCGCGTTATGGCGGGTCGTTTGTCGCCTATGACCACAAAGCGAGTGCTACGTCTCGACCCCAGTACGCGTTCGGTCATGGCCTCTCCTATACGACGTTCGGCTATTCGAATCTTCGGCTCAGCAGTCACATGCTGCGGCCCCAAGGCGAGTTGAGCGTAGCGGTTGACGTAGCCAACACCGGCGAGCGTGCTGGCGGCGAGGTCGTGCGGGTTTTCGTGCGCGATCGCTTCGCGTCCGTGACCCCCGCCGTGCGCCGGCTCCGCGCCTTTCAGCGGATCCACCTGGCGCCCGGAGCGAAACGCACCGTGCGCCTCACGCTGCGGCCCGAGGACCTGGCCTTTGTCGGCCTGGACCTGCGTCAAGTCACCGAACCAGGGAGCTTCGATGTGCTCGTTGGCGGGCTCGAGGCAACTTTCCGGTTCGAGAGCGATCGGTAGTGCGCGTCTCACAAGCCCGGCCGAAAACCCGGCATGGCTGCGACGCCCGCTAGCACACACTCCCGAACGTCTCGCCTATACCGGACTGTTCGGCCGCACTTCTAGCGGAACTTCAGTTCCGAGAGGTTGTTCGAAACCTTCTTGAGTTCGCCCTTGAGGGTTCGCGCTGGTCCGAGCTTGATCGTGACGACCATGCCCTCCATGTCGCCGCCGCGGATGCCGCCACCGAAGTCCGTGTCGCAGTCGAACTCGAAGCGTGCACCGAGCTTGAACTTGCGGTTTGCGAACCGGAACTTGAGCGTTCGATACGAGGCCCCGGTCGAACCCACACGGTTGGTGGCGATGAACCCGGAGTTGCTGGATGCGTCGCACGAGACACCCTTGATGGTGTTCTGCGCGTCGTAGATCAGGCCCGTTGCGACATCACTGTTGTTGCGGTAGGTGCCGGAGCATCCTGCCTGCTTGGAGTTGCCGGCGTCGAAGCGGTTGCGGAGGCCACCTTGGTCGCAGTCGAACTGCATGTTGAAGTGGGCTTGGTTGGAGGAACCGACCCAGTCGAACGTGATCTCTTCGATCCATATTGCGCCGTGGTTCTGCACCGAGAAGAAGCCGAAGTTCTCGTTCGAGTTGAACGAGTTTGGGCCTTCGGCACGGACGATGACCGGGAATGTTTCGAAGTCCCAGGCGACCTGATTGGTCTCCACGAAGAAATTGGGCGACTTGGGTTCGAAGTAGATCATCTGCATCCGAATCCTGTCGCCCTGATTGAACGGGAGCTTCGGGATGTTGAACGGCAACGGGCGCGGCAAGACCGCCGTCGACAGGATGATGACCCCGGCACCCGGGGGAATCGACGCCGGCCAGATCGCCAGAAGCTCCGGAAACCCTGGCGTCACGCCGAGTTTTTTCGCATCCGGTCCGAAGTTGAGGAAGAGTGCGCCGGGGCGGCCGAGCAAGCTGCTGTCGCGGCTCGTGTCAAACCCCATGCGCACGGCCTGCGGTGTCGTGACGAAGCGTTTGGGAAAGCTCGAGTTCAGCGGGCCTGGCCCCACGGCGTTGAGCATCCGTGCCTCGGTTTCGCCCGGGAGCGCCTTGGCACGGTCGACCCGGTAGCCGACCATGGTCGCCGTGAGCTTGCCCGAGCCTTGGCTCATCGCGAGTAACGAGAATGACCCGTTGGGTCCCGGGATTCCGCACATGCCCCCGGCATCGGCACCGGCACGGAAGCGCCGGATCGGCACGTGAGAGGTGTACTTCCCGGTGCTAGGATCGATCTCGCGGATCGGTCCTCCCTGTGGCGCCGAGTTACCCCACAGCGTCTTCGTCGCTGGATTCCACGCGAGTCCATAGAGCCACCAGCGGGGCGTGTTGGTCGACGCCGGGAAGCGCCGCAGCACACTACCATTGAGGTGGATCTGGAGGAGGCCCCTCGTGAAGTTTGCGCCCCAAAGGGTTCGGTGGCGCCGTTTGCCTCCGGGGTTGTATCCCGG
>CAYSWE010000321.1:0-5896 GCA_964434515.1 uncultured Phycisphaerales bacterium
CTGCTGATCGCTGATTTCGGCGGCACCTCGGTCAAACTCGATGGTTACCCCGCGGCGATGAAGCGCGTCGACCCGAAAGCGCTCGTTGAGGGCGTGCTTGCTGGGTTGCGCACCGGCAAGGCGACGTCCGAGCCCGAGGCTGTTCGGGAGCGGTTCCATAGCGCGGCGTGCCGCGCGGCGGTCATGGCTGGTGATCATCTCACCGACGCGGAGATTGCCGACTTATTGGCGGCGGCGGCCAAGCTCGATCATCCGCACAACTGTCCACACGGCCGACCGACGGTGCTCAACTACTCGACGGCGCAGCTCGAGAAGTTCTTCAAGCGTCGTGTGTGATGCACGTCCTGTTCGTCGTTCACAATTTCTTGCCGCATCACAGGGCTGGCGTCGAGGCCTACACGCAGCAGGTTGCGAAGGCGCTCGCCGGATCGATGCGGGTGACGATTGCGACGACGCGGAAGGTCATTTCGCTCCCGACCGGGACGATCCGCACGTATCGCCACGACGGGCTCGAAGTCCTCGAGGTCATCAACAACCTGGACTTCGGGACGTTGGACGAAACCTTCGCCAATGCGACGATGGAACGGGCGTTTGCCGAGGTCCTCAAACGCACTGCGCCCGACCTGGTACACTTTCAGCACTTGCTGTATTGGTCGTTGGGGGCGCCGCGCATGGCCAAGCAGCAGGGGCTGCCGACGGTCGCCACGTTGCACGACTATTTTTTGATGTGTGCCCGGATGGGGCAGATGATCGATTTTCGTGGCGCGCTGTGCGAGCTGCCCGATGTCGATCGTTGTGCACAATGCATGGCGCAGACGAGCTTTGGTCAGAGCGCCCGGGCGGCCCGCTGGATTCGTCGGTTGTGCGCCGTTCGCAAGCGGACAGGGATTGCGCTCGACCGCCCTCTGCGCTGGATGAACCATGTGCTAGCTGGCGTGCGCCGGCCGCGTGGGAACACCAGCCCGGTGGCAAACACCGCAGCTGCGAGTGAGCGCTGGCGTGATGCGTTTGGCCGACGTGACGCTGCGTGCCGAGCCACGCAGGATTCGATCGATCGGTTCCTCACGCCATCGGTGACTCTGCGCGAGGCTTTCGTGCGCTGGGGCTTTCGTGCCGAGCAGATCCAGCATTTGCCGCAGGGGCTGGATCACGCTCCATTCCGCGGCGTGGAGCGCAGTCACGGGCGACGGCTGCGGCTGGCGTTCCTCGGCACGATCGCGCCGCACAAGGGGCTGGACGTGCTCATTCGCGCCGTGCGGCAGCTCCCGGCAGAGCGTGTGGAGTTGTCGGTGTTTGGACCGAAGACGAACGCCGCTTACGCGAAGCGCTGTGCCGAGCTCGCGGCCGAGGCTGAGCACATTCGGCTGCATGGGGCGTTGGCGCGCAGCGCCATTCCCGGCGCCTACCGCGACATCGACGTGCTCTGCGTACCGTCCCTCTGGAACGAGTGCTGCCCGCTGACGATCCAAGAGGGCTATCTTGCCGGCGTCCCGAGCGTGGTTTCCGGAATCGGCGGCATGGCCGAGCTCGTGGACGACGGTGAGAATGGGCTGCACGCGCGGCCGGGCGACGTCGACGATTGGGTGTGCGCGCTTCGGCGGTTGATCGATGATCCGGACCTGCGCGATCGGTTCGCGGCGCGTCTCCCGGCGGTGCCGACGATCGATGAGCATGTGGCGGGCCTCACCGAGGTCTATGTGCAGGTCGGTGCGCAACGATGAGCGAGCGCGTTGCTCGTCCGGTCGTCGTGGCGGCGATCAGCGATATCCTCTCCGGAGTCGATTCGTGGACCTGGCGTCTCGAACGCGCGTTTCGTGAGCACCCGCGCTTCGATTTTCGCGTGCTCGTGTGCAACCGGAGATCGCGGCACGAGGGCGTGCCCGTCGTGGGGTCGGCTGGCGCTGCCGCGCGATACTTGCGCGAGACGCAGCCGGCCATTCTCTTGCCGAACTATGCTTGGCCCGTGCTGCGCGCGGCCTGCCGGGCCGGGGCGGCGCGCCCGGCGGTCGTTGCTTACTGCCACTCCGACAGCCTGGAGGAGTACTACAACCCGCTTCTGTGGTACGCGCCCGTCGTCGAGGAGTTCGTCGCCGTGAGTCGGCTGTGCCAGACGCAGCTTGCGCGTCGCTTGCCCGAGCGAAGCGCTGCTGTCCACTTGCTGCCATATGGTGTGTCGGTTCCGCTCTCAGGTAGTGCACGCATCCGCACCGAAGGCCCGCTTCGACTCGTCTACGTCGGGCGTCTCGTGCAGGAGCAAAAGCGCGTGCTCGATTTTGTCCCGTTCGTTTCGACGCTGCGTAAGCTCGGAGTGGCGTTTCGATTGACGCTCGTTGGTGATGGACCGGAGCGTGCCGAACTCGAGCGCCGGATGGAGCCGTTTCACGACCTTGTGACCGTGCAGGGCGCCGTCTGCTCGGAGGCCGTGGCTCGAGTTTTGTCTGCGCACGATGTCTTCGTGCAGCTCTCGGAGTTCGAGGGCACGAGCAATAGCCTGCTCGAATCGATGGCCGTCGGGACCGTGCCGGTCGTCACGGAGACTCGTAGCGGAATCGAAGACGTGCTGGGAACGGGCGAGGCTGGCTTCACCGTGCCAGTGGGGGATCCGTGTGCAGCCGCCGGTGTCGTTGCGCGACTCGCCGAGGACCCCGATCTATGGCAGCGCGCAAGTCGCGCTTCGCATGTGGTCGCCGGCCGGTTTTCGATCGAATCCAATGTGGATGCATTGGTGAAGGTGTTCGATGCAGCGTTGTCTCGGCCTCGCGCCCGGTGGCCTGCGGGCCGAGCGCTCCGGCCCGAGCTCGCCGTGCGCGAAGGCGTCTTCGTACCGAGGCGGTTTCGCTGGCTGAGGGAGCGATTCCTGCGCCGGGATTGACGCGGATCCGACGCTGGCCGGCATGCCGCGGCGGTTGTTGGTATGCTGCTCGGGTCTTTGTCCCAGGTGGTGTTCCAATGCGCTTGTCTTGCTCTCGCTTCGTTGTGCTTCTCTTGGCCGTTGGGGGCCTGCTCGTCGGCCGCGCTGCCGCGCAACCCGTGACCGGTAAGTTCACGACGTACGGAAAGGCTTGTGTCGGGACAGGCGGGCTGCCAGGCACGTGCGTCGTCTTGCCCAAGGCCTACGCGACGAAGATGGGGCAGACTGCCAATACCTTTCCGCACGCCCGCTCGAACATGCGCTATCAGCAGATGTTCCTCGGGAGCGAGGTTGGGCGCGTCGGGATCTTCGTCGAACTCTGCCTTCGCCTTGACGAGGGTTTCGGCGGGCCCGCGCAGACGCAAGACATCGAACTCAAGCTCGGCTATACGGCGAAGACGCAAGCGACGTTCAGCACGGTCTTCGCGAGCAACTACGCGGGCGGGTCACCGCAAACGGTGTTCAAGGGCAAGGTCGCGTTGCCGGCACATCGTCGAGGCGGAACGGTCCAGGACTTCAAGATCTGCTTCAAGTTCGCGCGGCCATGGATTTGGCTTAGGTCCGGCGCTCGGCCGAACTTGCTGACCGAGTGGCTCAACACCAGCACGGCGTCGAGGAGCCACTTCGAGGATAAGTGCCAGCGGACTCTCGACTGTACTACGACGCGTGTCTGGGCACCGAGCGTAACCGCGACCTCGGGACGCGTTGAACGGCACGGCGGTTTGGTTATGTGCCTACGCCGTGCGGGACCGTCCGGGGCGGCGCCTGCGCTCGCGAACAAGGGTGTTCCGTTCCTAGGTCGGCCGTTCGACGTGACTTTGGCCAGCGCTGCAGCTCGTGCGCCGGCCGTGATGTTTTTGGGGCGTCGCATCGCCGTGCCGTTGCCGCCGACCAAGTGCACGTTACTCACGACGCTGACCGTGCTGGCCGCGACGGTCGTGGCCGACGCTAGTGGTGCTGCAACGCAGCGCTTCACCATCCCCAACGTTCGGCCGTTCAAGGGCGTCACGTTCGCGCTGCAGTGGATCGTGATCGATGCCCAGGCGAACGCGCTCGGGCTGGCATTCTCGAACGGCGGCGAGGGCGTCGTCGGCGGGAGCTAGGCTAGTCCTTGTTTTGATAGAAAAAACGACTACGACACGTTTCTTCTATCAAAAGGTTGGTCATGGACGAGTCGAAGATTGTTTGGACGAAAACCGATGAGGCTCCTGCGCTGGCGAGCGAGTCGCTGTTGCCGGTCGTTCGCGCGTTTGCTGGGAGCGCGGGGGTGGCGATGGACGTGGCGGACATCTCACTTGCCAGTCGGATTCTCGCGTTGTTTTCGAAGCGCTTGGGAGCGGAACAGCGGGTCGACGATGACCTCGCTCGTCTCGGTGCGCTCACGAAGCGGCCCGAAGCCAACATCGTCAAGCTACCGAACATCAGCGCCAGCGTGCCGCAGCTGCAGGCCGCGATCGAAGAGCTGACGTCGCTAGGGTTCGACGTTCCCGCGTATCCGGAGGAGGCGACGAGCGACCGAGAGCGGGAGCTGCGCGCGCGCTTTGCCAAGGTGCTGGGGTCGGCCGTAAACCCGGTGCTGCGCGAGGGCAACTCCGATCGTCGCGCGGCTGCGGCCGTCAAGCGCTTCGCGCGGAAGCATCCACACAAGATGATGAAGCCTTGGCCAAAGACTGGGTCCAAGACCCGCGTGGCGTGGATGCGGCACGGCGACTTCTATGGTAGCGAGCGGTCGACGACGATGGCGGAGGCCGGAGACGTGCGCATCGAGTTCGTCGGTTCCGACGGCCAGACGCGCGTGCTCAAGGATCGCTTTCCGCTCGAGGCGGGCGAGGTGATCGATGCCGCCGTCCTCAACGTGGCCGCGCTCAGAGCCTTCTATGCGGAGCAGATCGACCTCGCCCAGCGCGAGGGCCTGCTGCTGTCGCTGCACCTGAAGGCCACGATGATGAAGGTCTCCGATCCCGTCATGTTTGGCCACTGTGTCGCCGTGTATTACGGCGCGGCCTTGGACAAGCACGCGGACACGCTCGGGGAGATCGGTGCCAACGTCAACTACGGCCTGGCCGATGTGCTGGAGAAGCTCGAGCGCCTGCCAGCGGCCAAGCGAGCCGAGATCGAGGCCGACATCGCCGCGGTCTACGAGCACCGGCCGAGTCTGGCCATGGTCGATTCTCGGAACGGCATCACCAACCTGCATGTTCCGAACAAGGTCATCATCGACGCGTCCATGCCGAATGTCGTGCGCGATGGCGGGCGCATGTGGAACAAGAACGGCGAGTTGCAGGAAACGCTGGCGATGATTCCCGACCGCAGCTATGCGACGATCTATCAGGAGATCATCGCCGACTGCCAGCGCCACGGGCAGTTGGATCCGGCCACGATGGGCAGCGTCGCCAACGTCGGCCTCATGGCCAAGAAGGCCGAGGAATACGGCTCCCACGACAAGACCTTCTTGGCACCCGATGCCGGTTGGATCCGTGTCGTGGATGACGCCGGGGTGGTGATCCTGGAGCAGACTGTCGAGCGCGGTGACATCTTTCGTATGTGCCAGACGAAGGATGAGGCGATCCGCGATTGGGTGAAGCTCGCGGTCAATCGCGCGCGCATCAGCGGTACGCCGGCCGTCTTCTGGCTGGACGCCGGTCGCGCCCACGACGCGGAGATCATTCGTCTTGTCGAAGGGTTGCTACCCGATGCGGACACGGAGGGCTTGGAGATCCGCGTCCTCAAGCCGGATGAGGCGATGCGGTTCACGCTGGAGCGTGTGCGCCGTGGCGAGGACACGATCTCCGTCACGGGAAACGTGATGCGCGACTACCTCACGGACCTGTTCCCAATCCTCGAGTTGGGGACCAGCGCGCGGATGCTCTCCATCGTGCCGCTGCTCGAGGGCGGGGGGCTGTTCGAGACCGGGGCTGGCGGTTCGGCGCCCAAGCACGTGCAGCAGTTCCTTGCCGAGGGACACTTGCGCTGGGATTCGCTTGG
>CAYSWE010000322.1:0-5880 GCA_964434515.1 uncultured Phycisphaerales bacterium
GTCGTCCACCACCGTCGCCGCAAAAAACAGATTCGGCCGTTCGATGCCCGTGCGGACGACCAACGCGTCCCCGAGTCGCAGGTGCCGAACGATGTCGTCCGCGACACGCTCGGTCGCCGTGGCGGTCACCGCGAGCGTCGGTGGGTTACCCAGACGCGCGCGGTAGTCCCCGAGGCGCGAATAGTCCGGGCGAAAGTCGTGCCCCCACTGGCTGATGCAGTGGGCCTCGTCGATGGCGAGCCGCGTGACCGCGAGCTGCGGCAAGAGTTCCACGAACGTCGGGCTGCGGAACCGTTCGGGGGTGACGAACAGCAGGTCGACCTCGCCGCGCGTCGCCGCCAGCAATCGACTCCTCCGCGCTTTGGCGTCGATCGAAGAGTTGACGAAGGTGGCGCGGACGCCACGGGCCACCAGCGCATCGACTTGATCCTTCATCAGCGCAATGAGCGGGCTCACCACCAGCGTGAGACCGGGCAGGACCACCGCGGGCAACTGGTAGACCAGGGATTTGCCATCGCCAGTCGGCATGGTCAAGAGCACATCCTGGCCGGCCAGGACGGCGTCGATCGCTTCGGCCTGGCGCGGACGAAACTCCGCGTGCCCGAAGACGGAACGAAGTGTTTCGAGCACGGCCACGTCTCGACAGGTCGGTGGGACGGAAGTCACACTGTCGGGTTGTAGCCGAGCGAGCTCGGTCCGACCAGCGAGCCCTGGTGCAGCATCGGCCAGAGCCGCGGTCCATGGTAGAGTCGAGCCATGAAGGCCCTGCTCACCGTACTCATTCTTGCCGGGGGAATCGGCGCCACCCTCTATGCGTTCCGTGCTTCGATTTTCGGAGTGGAGCCCGGTCCCACCAACGTCGAGCCACGCGTCGACCAGCCACATCCACGGAAGAGCGAACCGGGCGAGCTGCTCGGCGGCGCGCTCCCGCCGACCAAGGTCGCCGCCAAGCCTCGCGCGACCCAACCGCAGAGTGGCGCGACCAAGTCGACCCCGGTGGAGCCGCCGCAAGGCCCGAGTATCCAGCATCCCGCCGATCGCGCGGCGGAGCAGGCCGAACTCGAGGCCGAGTGGGACGACACCATCGATCGCAGCCTGCCACTCGAGATGGTCGAAGAGATGTTGAACTCCGGGGCCGTCGAGGTCGAGGACCTGCCGCCCGATCGGGAGCTTGCAACCAAGGTGCGCTCGACCCTCGTCGGTGCATTCGCAGGCGTGGTCGGCCCCAAGGCCAAGGGCGATGCCAAGCGGGCCTTTACGGACGCCGGCGGCCCTTTTGCGATGTTCCTCGAGCAGTTGTCGCCGAACGTCGCGCAAGGCAGCATCGCGCTACGCGTTCGGCGCAACGATGCCGAACCTCGCCGACGCGCCGGTTCGCGCGTGCTGTCCAGCGGCGTCGACCGCGACACGGGGAAGTTCCACGTCGTGCTCGGCTCTGGGCGAATCAAGCTCCGGGTTTCGCTCGCCAAGGACAGCACCGACCCGCGTGTCTATGCGTTGTTCCAGAAGCTGAAGCCTGGCAAGTAGCCGTGTTCCCTTACCTCTTGCTCGGGCTGCTTGTCTTGCCTCCGCGACAAGACCCGCGGCCTGCGACCGAGGTCGTGCGCCTTCAGGATCTGAACCTCACCTACATGCATCAGGACTGGGGAAAACCCCAGGCTGCGCGATCGGTCGATGGGCACGCTCTGCGGATTGGGACGCGCTCGTTTGGAGAAGGCGTCGGGACGCATGCGGGAAGCTCGTTTCGGATCGCGCTCGACGGTCAAGCGATCCGACTGAAGGCCTTCGTCGGCGTGGATGCCGAGTCCAAACAGCGCGGCACGGTGCGCTTCCGGGTGCTCGGCGACGGCAAACAGCTCTTGCTGACCGGGCGACTCGTCGGCGGCCAAGAACCGCAGCGGATCGACGTGGCACTCACGGGGGTGCGGTCGCTCGTGCTCCTGGTCGACGGCGACGGCGATGGGATCGACTATGACCACGCCGACTGGGCCAACGCACGCATCCTCTACGCGGGGCACAAGCCCAAGGCCGTACCTGCCCCACGCGAGCGAGCCGTGATTCTGACTCCGAAACCCGGCCCCGAACCGCGGATCCACGGTGCGCGCGTCTACGGCCTGCGTCCCGGTTCGCCGATGTTCTACCAGATCGCCGCGACCGGACTTCGCCCGATGCGCTTCGCCGCCGAAGGGCTGCCCCAGGGGCTCCGCGTGAACGCCGAGACCGGCGCGATTCGCGGCCACACACAGACACCGGGCAGCTACCGAGTGCAGCTCAGCGCAAGCAACGAGCGCGGCGCCGATCACCGCACCCTCAGCCTCGCGGTCGGCGACCGCATCGCGCTCACGCCGCCGATGGGCTGGAACAGCTGGAACTGCTGGGCGAACGCTGTCGACGATGCCAAGATCCGCGCGAGTGCCCAGGCGATGGTCGACTCCGGGCTGATCCAGCATGGCTGGCAGTTCGTCAACATCGATGATTGCTGGATGGTTCGGCGCGGCAGCCTGGACCCCATCCTGGGCGGGCCGACACGCGATCCCCAGGGGCGTCTGCTCTGCAATCGGCGCTTCCCCGACATGGCTGCCCTAACGAAACACGTGCATAGCCTCGGCCTCAAGATCGGCATCTACACCTCGCCTGGTCCGTGGACCTGCGCCGGGTTCGAGGGTGCTTGGCAGCACGAAGAACAAGACGCCAAGAGCATCGCGGATTGGGGCTTCGACTACCTCAAGTACGATTGGTGCGGCTACGGCTCCATTGTCAAGAAGCCCACCCTGGCGCAAATGAAGAAGCCCTATATCCTCATGGGAAAGATCCTGCGCCGGCAGAAGCGAGACATCGTCTACAGCCTCTGCCAGTATGGGATGGGCAACGTGTCCACATGGGGCGGCTCCGTCGGTGGCAACGCCTGGCGCACGACCGGCGACATCCGCGATACCTGGAGTAGCATGTCTGGCATCGGCTTCCGCCAGGATCACAACGCCCGGTACGCCCGCCCCGGACAATGGAACGACCCCGATATGCTGGTTCTGGGCAGGGTCGGCTGGGGTGCAAAGCTGCACGCAACCAGGCTTACGCCGAACGAGCAGTACACGCACATGAGTCTCTGGTGCCTCTTGGCCGCACCTTTACTGCTCGGCAACGACTTGGCCCGGATGGACGAGTTTACCCTGAGCCTGCTGACCAATGACGAGGTCCTCGAGGTCAATCAGGATCCGCTCGGCAAACAGGCCCGCCCCGTCTCGCGCAAGGCCGGGCACGAAGTCTGGGCCAAACGTATGGAGGATGGCAGCCTCGCAGTCGGACTGTTCAACCGGGACGAGGTCGAAGGGCCAGTCGAAGTAGATTGGAAGATGCTCGGCGTGACCGGCCCGCAGAAACTCCGGGACCTATGGCGGCAAGAGGATCTGGGCGTCTTCACCGACACGTTCCGCGCCAAAGTCCCGCGCCATGGGGTCACGCTCCTGCGATTCTTCCCGGGCCGCAAGGGCTGATCCACAGATCGCCTGGACGCACGTCCCCTGCCTTGCATCTTCCCGGTAGCGGGCCCGGTCGCTAGAACGGCCGTATGAGAGTGCATCCTGTCCCTGCCCTGGTTCTGGCCGCGTTGACAATCTTGGCGTCGGCGCGCGCGTTCCAGGCGGGGGACCACGCGGGGGAAGAGCAGCCGGGACTGCCGGCCGAGTGGATCGCGCCACCGGCACCGGCGCTCACGCCGAGCGCGGCGCTGGCGACGTTCACCTTGCAGCCGGGCTTCCGCATCGAGCTCGCGGCTGCCGATCCACTGGTCTGCGATCCGGTCTGTATGGACTTCGATGCGGCGGGGCGCATGTGGGTCGTCGAGATGCGCGGTTTCATGCCGACGCCCGATGGGGATGGCGAAGACCAGCCGGTGGGCCGCATCGCGGTGCTCGAGGACACCGACGGCGACGGACGTATGGACCATAGGACGGACTTCCTCGACCGCCTCGTGATGCCCCGCGCGGTAGCGGTGCATCGGGACGGCGCGCTCGTGATCGTGCCGCCGCGCCTCGTCTTCTATCGCGACACGAATGGCGACGGCAAGGCCGACACCAAGGAGGTCGTGCTCGAGAAGGGGTTCGAAGCCGGCATCACCAATCCGGAGCACGCCGGCAACTCGATCTTGCGGGGCCTCGACAACTGGATCTATCTGGCGGACTTCGGCCGACGGATTCGACAGGTCGGCGAGCGATGGGAAAGCGAGCCGACGCTGCACGCGGGGCAATGGGGTCTGTGCCAGGATGACTACGGCCGGCGCTATTACAACTACAACAGCAACTACCTCTACGCCGACCTCTATCCCTCGCACTACGCCGTGCGCAATCCCAAACTCGGGCCGGCGCAGGGCGTCAACGTGCGTCTGGACGCCGATCAATCAACCTATCCGGGACGCGTCACGCCAGGCATCAATCGCGGCTATCAAGAGCCGATGCTCCGCGACGGCAAGCTCGCCGTGTTCACGGCAGCCTGCGGCGCCTGCGTCTACCGCGGGGATCTGTTCGATCCGAGTGTGCGTGGCGATGCCTTCGTCCCCGAACCGGCCGGCAACTTTGTTCGTCGCGCCTTGGTCACCGATCGAGATGGCCACCTGAGCGCGACCAATGCCTACCCGAAGGACGAGTGGCTGACCTCGACCGACGAACGGTTTCGCCCGGTCAACTGCTACAACGGACCAGACGGTGCGCTCTACATCGTCGATCTCTACCGCGGCATCCTGCAGCACCGGGTCTTCATGACGACGTTCTTGCGCAAGCAGATCGAAGCACGAAAGCTCGCGACGCCCGTGGGGCTTGGACGCATCTGGCGCGTTGTACCGGAGAGCTACGAACGCCGGCCTGTGCGCAAGATGAGCGGTCTCGGGCGCGTCGCGCTGGCAAAGGAACTCTTGGCAGCCAACGGTTGGACACGCGACACGGCGCAGCGTTTGCTGGTCGAGCAGGCAGCCGAGCTTGCGCGGGATGAGAAGGCGCTCGCAGTCCTGCGCGGCTACCTGCGCGCGAAGACCAAGGCCTCGGTCGCGACGCAGCTGCACGCCCTGTGGACGCTCGCTGCTGCAAAGTGCCTCGACAGCGAGTCCCGCCGCTTCGCGCTCACGAGCCCGGCCGCGCAGCTGGTGATCGCCGCACAACGCGTGTCGGAGCCACTCGATCTTGCGGACAAGGCGATCCAGGGATGGTTGGCGGCAGAAGCAACGCACACCAACGAGTTCGTCGACATCCAGCTCGTTCAGAGCCTCGCGGCGCTCGGTTCCGAGGTCGGCTTCGACGCGTTGGTAGGAGTCCTGCTCCGGCGTCCTCGGTCGGCCATGCTTCGCTCGGCGGCACTGTCCGGATTGAACGGGCGCGAGCTTCGCTTACTTCGAGCGGTGCTCGATCGACGAGAGCTTCCGCGCCAGAGCGCAGCGCTGGTCGGCGACGTCGCGCGCGCCGTCGTTCGGCGACGGGAACCGACCTCGGTGGCGGCGCTGCTGACGCGGGCGGTCGAGGAGAGAGGTTGGCGGCGCGCGGCGATCCTCGGCGGCATGGTGCGCGGTCTCCCAGCCGGTGTGGCGCGACACGGCGCCCTGCACCTCGCCAAGAAATCGGCGGCGTTGCTGGCGCTCGCCGGCGACCCGGCCTCGAAGGCGGACGTCGCCATCCTCCGGGACGCTGTGCGCTGGCCCGGCGACACACAGCCGGCGGACCAAGTCAAGCCGCTGACCAAGGCGCAAGCGCGACTCAAACTGGTCGGCAAGTACTACTTTTCTGCGACCTGCGCGCAGTGCCATCAGCCCGACGGACGGGGTCAGGAAGGTCTCGCGCCTTCGATGCGCGGTTCGGAGATGGTGCTTGGGCCGCCAGCGCGCCAGATCCGCCTCGTGCT